>JBGSYX010000481.1:0-1673 GCA_041750735.1 Cyclobacteriaceae bacterium | reverse complement strand
TAAAGATGTTTGTCGGAATTTCGAACATTCGCTGATGAAGAACAAAAGAGTCACGCACTGGTAAATCCCAGTATAATTGTGAACGTTGTCCGAAAACAACACCAATATTTTTTGCGTTATTTATTCTGTTTTTATAAGGTACAAGTCCATCAACTACTACTTCCCCTGACGTAGGGGTCAGAATCCCTGATAACACTTTTATCGTAGTTGACTTTCCCGCACCATTCGGTCCAACATAACCAACTATTTCACCATCATATATATCAAAACTAATATCATTAACTGCTTTCTTTAGCTCATACTCACGATGAATGAATGATTTCAAAGTGTTCCCAACACCCTTAGGTCGTTTAAACACCTTAAAATTTTTTACTAGTTGATTAACTGAAATCATAAACCACCTCTAATTTCCTGAACTTTGATAATGATTGACGCCTTTCAACCAGAATATACATGCGACAACCAACACCAATATTCCTACAATGGGAGTCAGATACTGTAAAACCGGACTAAACATCATAAAATCGTCTTTCCCCAAAAAATATTGTGCCGGATAAAAGCTGACAAATGCAAAAGGCATTATTACCGTTAATAATATTTGGATGAACGATGGAAATATAGAAACGGGATTTTCATTGAGCATTCGCAACGTTACAAATAATCCATAAACAAGCGGATTATCACCTATTAAGAAGAATGATGCCGATGAAAAAAGGATTAGCACCCCACCCTGAATCATTGCACCCCCAACTAATACAAGAATCAACATTAATACCTTAACAAAATTGAAATCGACATTGAGCATGCTAAATGAAAATGCCACCATGGCTATAGCGAGAAACACGTGAACTGTATAGTATGCGGAAAATGAAGAAATGATCTCATATATGAGAGGATTCATCGGTTTTGTCAGTGTCTGATCAAAATGGCCATCACGAATTCTCTGCGGCACATTGTCAGATGTACCTTTTAAAAATGTACTTGCTAATGTATAGGAAAGAATTGACATGGCGAATAACAGCATTACTTCATATTGGCTCCAACCGCCCAACGTTCCGAATTTTCCAACCAATAGAAAGATCAATAGGAACTGTGTTCCATATCCAAGAACAAAGAACAAGATATCTGCCCATAAGGCTCCTCTATATTGAAATTTCGCAAGAGTTTCATTCTTGATAAATATCGCAAATGATCCCGTATATTTGGAAAGGCTCTGCACAGTCAACCTCCTTGAATTATGAGTTTATTATATGCCTTTAGTGAGATTAACTTTTCCAATAAAACCAGTACTAATATCCAAATCAGTTGAATTATAAGCGTGCGACCGGCGCTGGATAATGGTTCCTTCCCTACAAATAACGCAACTGGAGCATACGTGAAATAGCGGAATGGGAGAAACTGGGATACTCCATTAAGCCACAAAGGGCATAGCCATAGGGGTATGAACTTTCCTGAAAATATTGATTCAGCGTTTTGGAATCCCCAACCAGTAAACGGATTTTCGATTAGCCAGAAGCTGAGCATACCTAAGATATATCGATAATGAAATATCATAATCATACCATTAATCAACATAATGATCGTGAGAATAATCACTCGCATATCACTTGGTACTGCAAAACCTAAAAATAGAATCAATAATGCACATATCGGCAAATTCAAAAGAACTACAT
>JBGSYX010000480.1:0-9213 GCA_041750735.1 Cyclobacteriaceae bacterium | reverse complement strand
CCGCGAAGGTTGGAAACTGTAAATTAGCCGACTGACTTTCTCCGGACAAATAAATAGTAGGCAGGAAGACCAAGCAATACAGTGAGTATGGCGATAGACGATTCAATTGGTCTTTCCAGGAAGGAAAGGAGAAGCATTCCAATGCCGGCCAGAATAAAAATGACCGGTGATAATGGGTAACCAGGCAAATGGATTGTGCTTCTCTTTTCTCTTCTCAACTTGAATATGCCAAAGACGGTGATAATCGGAAAAATGCCAAGGGAAAAACCCATGTAAGTCAAAATCTGATCAAACGTGCCGGAGAGAATAATTACAATAGAAATGATCGCCTGGAAAATAATAGAATATGCCGGCACTCCAAAGCGTGGATGGATCTTCGAGGCAAAACTGAAAAACTTACCGTCAGTAGCCATAGCATAGTACACTCTTGGCCCCAGGATAATAAAAGCACTGATGGAAGAAAATAAGGCAAAAGCAATAAACAAGGAAAAAATTGTCTCGTAATTGATTCCAAAAAGGTTTTTAACCGCCAATCCACCTATAGAAATTACACCGGCCATGGCGTCCGGTTCCACGGCATATACAAAAAGAATATTGAGAAGCACGTACATAAAAATAACCGCACCTGTCCCGATAAGTAACGAACGGGGAATATTCCGCCGAGGATCACGGATTTCTGAGCCAATATAAACGGATGCATTCCAACCGCTGAAAGCGAACATGATCCACATGAGTGATAATCCGATAGTTTTCCAACCGGGAACAGGCGTATCCGTGACATGCGTGTGGAAGTGATCCCAACTACCTGTACCAAAAGCGAATCCAAAACCAATAATCGCGATGATCAATACAATTTTCAGCATGGTGAGCCAGTTCTGAATCCGCGCTCCAAATTCCATTCCCCGCAGATGGATGCCGGTGAAAACTAAAATGATGGAAATTGAGCAGACTTTTTTAATCCAATTGACCTCAATACCATCGATTTGAAATGCATCCGGAAATGCACGAAACAAGTACTCGCTAAATCCGATCGCCGAGGCGGCAATGGGGGCTGAAAATCCAACAACAAACGACACCCAGCCACTCAAAAAACCTACCAGTGGACTGTACAACGCGCTCAGAAAAGTGTACTCGCCACCTACCCGGGGCATGGCCGCTCCTAACTCACCATAACACAAGGCCCCTGCCAAAGCGATGGCGCCTCCAACAACCCAGAGGGATATCATCAACCAAGGTGACTTCAAATCAGCCATTAATAATCCCGAGGTGGTGAATATGCCAGCACCAATCATATTGGCGATGACGATATTGGAAATGGAAAAAAGTCCCAGTTTGGGTGCGAGAAACTCGCTGGAATTTGCTTTCAACAACCTATGGCTTCGCTTTGTAACTAATAGAAATTCCTGAACTGCTGGAGCTATCCAGAGTGGTGGTGTAGTTTGGGAGTTTTTTTATGTACTTCAGAAATTCTCCGGCACCCCCATAGGTATTGCTGACGTTATGCGCGGTAAAACAACCGCCTGCTTTTAGTTTCGGGTCAACATCGATGAAATACTGCGTGTACCAATCCTTGTCAGCGTCGGAAAAAACAAAGTCAAACGGGCCAGGTAGTTGCTTTACCAATTCATGCGCATCAGCCAGCCGGGCATCGACATACTGCTCAAGCCCTGCCTTTTTGATGTTTTCTTTAGCGGTTTTATGACGACCTTCATCGATTTCAATGGTAATCACTTTGCCACCTGTCTTGCTCATCGCCCAGGCCAGCCATACCGTTGAATGTCCGGTAGATGTACCGATTTCCAGGGCCGAAGTGTATCTATTCTTTATGATCAAATCATATAATACCTTACCATCTTCATATGGAACATTCCAGTTACGCCAGTCGTTTTTACTGGCATTGAGAAAGTCCATCACTTTTTTATCAAGCTCATCTGCTGCTTTGGATTGTTGGGCGATTCCCTGGGTAATACCTACGAGCATAAGCGAAACAAGGCACGAAAAAAACTGAATTCCTTTTGATGCAGTCATTATCTTCATGATTCGGGTTAATTCGGTTAAAGCACTAAACCACCAGAAATTCAATACCAAATTGTGAAAATTATAAGGCGGTTTGGCACACTTATTTATTTCTTACGGCCTGAAAATAATTGGCAAACCATATACTGAGCTAACTATCTTTCCCTTATCCATACCCGGATCCCAGGCAGGCATACTGTTGATGAGTCGCAATGCTTCCTTATCGCAACTTTCATTTATTCCTTTCACGATCCTTGCATCCCTGATGGATCCCTCCTTTGTGACAACAAATGCGATATATACGTTTCCGCGCATGACATCCTCGGGATACTTAATATTTTCACTGATGTACTTTTTCAATGCATCAGTACCGCCTACGAATTCTGGGGGAACCTCTGTCTTTTTATAAATCGTTTCGCCGTCCTCGTCCACCCATGAATTTGAGCTGGATGAAGTTGAAAGTTCCGAAGAAAAAGCATCTTCCGCCCATGTATTGGTGAGCTCGCCCTTATCTTCTTCAGCGACCCAAGTATTGCTCAAGTTGTGGGCTTCGGTGGAGTCAATCCAGGTATTAGAACTAGTGGCTGGAGCCTCCAAGGCTATTGATTCGTTTTCTGAACTTGTCTCTACTGCTTCTTTTTTGGCCTTTTCACAAGAGAATAGCAGGAATATCGCAAAGGATGAAATACAAAAATAGGAGATCGATTTTCTGTTCATGAGTTTACCTTGTTTTGTCTGTTGTTAAAAATAAGGAAATACCATGAATAGATTAGGAAGGCTGTTCATTTTTTATCATTAAATAATGTCGGATGTAGTTTTGAGCCGTAAAGCAATAACTTTGAGACCAATAAATCCAGCACTCATTTATGTTTAGGAAGTCGATAATTATTATCCTCATCATCCTCGGTTCTCTAATATTCATCGCATTTCTGTTAATTGGACCGATCGATTACCGGTCGTGGGAAGATCGTGTTGAATTAAAGGAAACTGTAATAAATGCGCGAACCGCTGCAGATCCTGCTATAACTGAGGCTACTGGATTAGTCGCCGGTTGGGCCAGGGTAAATATAACACCGACAATACCCGTTTCCATGGCGGGTTATGGACCACGTGGACCATATAAGTCGGTTCACGACTCACTTTTTTGCAATACGGTAGTATTTGAAAATGGCGTCACGACAGCCGTAGTTATCAGCCTCGACATGTTAATGGTGCCAACCCAATTAAGGGATGAAGTAACACCAGCGCTTGAATCCCTTGGATTTCCAGAAACTTCCATATTTCTCACTGCGACTCATACACATAACAGTTTTGGAAACTGGGAAAAATCCATAGCTGGCCAGCTTGCCTTTGGAAAATTTGATGAGCGCGTTCTATCCATATTGGCCGAACAAATCATCGAAACTGTGGCAGTAGCCAAGGGACAAATGAATCCAGTAGTTATCGGTTTTTTAAAAGCTGACGCCAGTGAAATAGTAGCAAACAGGTTAGCACCAGATGGACACACAGACCCATTTATCAGGGCCATCGTATTAAAAAGAGCTAATGGAAAAATGGCAATAATTACGGCGTTTTCCGGTCATGCAACGAATCTGAATTCGGATATCTGGGAATTGAGCCGTGATTATCCCGGTGTATTGAACGATGAGTTGGAGAAATTACCCAATTTGGAATTCGCCATGTTTTGTGCAGGGATGGTTGGTAGCCATTCCATATCCTTAAATATGCCAAAAAACCAGGAACGAATAGAAGTTGCCGGAAAATTGATCGCTGAAAAAATAGAATCCCGGCTTCAAGATATTACTTTTCAAAATAATTTTTCTATTGGCCATCAGAGGCTGGAAATAGCATTACCGCCTTCTCAGTTGCGAATCACCAAAAATTTACGATTGCGAAGCTGGGTTTTCGACGGTTTTTTCGGCCCTTTAGAAGCTGAAATATATGCCATGGACATTGGAGATATTTTACTAATAGGTATGCCGTGTGACTTCTCTGGCGAGCTTTCAATCAACAACCATCTTGATTCATTAGCAGCAATCCATGGAAAGGATCTCTTCGTCACCAGTTTCAACGGTGATTATATTGGCTACATTACTGAAGACATACATTATTCGACCTGCACGCACGATGAAGTACGGGTAATGAATTGGGTAGGCCCCGGTATGGGTGGCTATTTTGTCGAAATCATCAAAGGCATTATCGGGCAGAAACATTAAAGCCGGTTCAAATCTGACCGGCTTTATGAATTTTAGCATATAGTTTTATCGTTGTATAATAATTTTTCTGATTACCCGGCCTCCATTTTCACTTTCCACCACCATAAGATGCAAGCCATTTGGTAGACTGCTTACGTTCAGATCATACAACTTTTCACCTTCAGCAAATGTGCCGTTGAGAAGCCGCACACCTCGCTGATCGAATATTATCCAATCAAACTCTCGAGTCAATTCTTCAGAAACCGATACTTTCAGGTAGTTCTGGGCCGGGTTCGGATATATTTCTGCATCCCTGATTTTTTCAATATTCAGCTCATCTTCCAGACCAGTGATAACGGTTTTCCTCAGTGTTGGTAATTTCACGAAAGCTGATTGATAGACTTCCCTGGTGCCATTATTCACATCATTTTGAACGAAGACAACCAGACCTAACTTAGTTGTATCATAGATTACATTGTTTTTGCTGAGTTTGTCCAAATCCCAATTCACAGAGAAGGATTGAGATGCGCCCACGGTCCAGGTTGTATTGATTGGATAACCACCAGACGGAAGCATGTCTTTTACGATGTTGTTGAGCGAATCGATTCCCAAAGGCTGGTTGATATTCACATTGTCAATCATCGTTTCGATCGGCATTACATTAATAACAATCGGCTGGGCAAAATCCTTTGTAGCTGTGACTGTTACATTTACATCTATACTACTCACGCCAAGCACTGTGTAGGTAATTTGAATATCGAACAGCGGATCTACCAACGACCGATTGATGATCTGGTAATCCTCAACCAGTGAGCCACTATAATTATACTCTTTTATACCATCCATAAACGACTTTGGCGACTGGTTCAAATTGTAAATTGTTCCTCGCGTCTCCACCGGGAATGGGTTATTATTGTAAATAGTATCCGGCTCAGGATAATCATTATGATATTGGAGCGGTATCATGTCCAGGGTGTATTTGTCGGCTAGCGCATTGGTTGCAGAAATCTTATTACCTGCACTCAGGTTATCAAAATGCTCGAACAATACATTATGCGTCCTTTCGCCGACAAAAAGATTATCAAAGGCGAAACCGTCATAGCTTGTTCCCCCTGGGTTTTGCTGATCACTTCCAAAAACTACTCTGAACCTCACAGAACCACCTACAGGTATTGAATCTCTGATGTTATCCAGTGGGAATCGTGCAGATCTCCAGGTCGTATCAACACCAGTCCATCCATAACCACTGCTGTTATCAGCGATGTAGCCCAAAATATCTGCATCACCCGGCCTGCTAACAAGACCCTTTTCATTATACCAGTTTACACCAATTTGTTGTGATGGATCGATCGCAATTTTTTCATTTGGGTCGACCAACGTATACCAACGCCCGCCATCAAAGGAATACTGAAGGGCAGCGCCATCACGTGTACTTTCAGCATTTGCCCATATATCCATGGAAAGCATTGGTCGTTTCAGAGATTTTAAATCAAAGGCTGGAAGTGACACGAAGGAATTTTCATTATCATTATGCCTGTATGCTATTGAGTCTATCCCGTCCTGCGTCTTTACAATTACCGTATCCATAGTAACCCAAGCCTTATTTGCCCCTTTTATTTTAGACAAATTCGGAATAATAAGTTGCCAGCTCGGACTTGTGCCTATTGTATCGCCACGGAATGCCTGAGAGTTGAAATTTTCAAAGTCTTCAAAATAGGGGAAGGTAGAGATGGATTGAATCACTGATACAGGTATCGCATAACTATTAATACAACCTAAGTTAGTTTTAATGGTCATTGAAACTGTATACTCGAAATTGCCTTGTGAGAACTGATGAGTGGTCGTATTATAGGTGGCCCAGTCTCCCCCTGCGGTGGCTTCCTGGAAATCCCAATATATTTGACTCAAGGAAGTAGTGGGATCAACATAACCCGCAGGGAAGGTACCGCTGACAGTTGGGATTGGTGTAGTATCCGTGAATTGCGACTGTTGTCCAAAAGTCAGGTTACTTGCAATAAAGTTCGGTTGAGGAACAGCACCGACAGGCACTTCTTTCTGAGCTGACGAAACGCATCCATACCGAGTTTCCGCTTGAAGAGTCACAAAATAATTATCCGGTTTGTTATTGGCGAATTTAATGGTTGGATTTTGCTCGGCGCTACGGTAATCCGGGTTAGGTTCAAAGCCTATGGTCCATGCCCACTTTTCAATTTTATCATTAATGGCATTGTTAAAGGAAGGGTTCCTATCCAGAACTGACAGATCATTAAATCGTATGCTATCGGCAACGCAGCTGTCTAATGTTATAAAATCAACCTTTGGTACATCATACACAAGAATCAGTCTCGGTTCGTTAGTTATTGAACCTGTTCCATCATCCCGTATTGTATATGTTACGGTATGTGTACCGACTCCCGCTACTGGAATGTTGAAGAAATACTCCAACTTGCCACTAACTAATTGTGAAAATACATTATTTCCAGACCAGCTGTCCGTGAACCCTACTTTTGTAGTTCTTGGTAATGGATTATTGATTGGGTCATAATTAAAGCAGTATGGGCCGGGATTGCCAACATCAACCGGAGGCAGTGCAAATACAGTTGTGTTTTGTTCAGAATAATTGGTACAGGTATTTACATCAGAATAGGTATACCTGATAGTATGCGTTCCGGTATCTGCCACAGCAGGGACGAAGGTATTAGCTATCATACCCGGACCACTAAATATACCTCCGGATGGAAAACCAATGAGATTACTTGAAGGAGCGTCAACCTGATAAACGGAATTTAAACCCACAAATACCGGGGTTGGCAACTTATTGACCAAAACAGCTGTTGTAGAACTTATTGCGAAACAGACACCTGCGGGGTCGTTGGTAGTTAATCTGAGAGTTACAGGGCCACCTTGTTCATTAAATGCGGGAACATATCGAGCATTAAGCTGGTTCGGATTTATAAAAGCTCCTATTCCACCAGACCACATCGCTGAAGTTGCTGAACCGCCAATTACTCCATTCAGTTGTACTGTATCACCAATACATACAGGTGCATAGGTTCCCGCATTCACGATTGGTGCTTGATCGATCTGAACAAATAGATTGTCGCTTACAGCAACGCATGGCCCATTCGGGTCATTTGTCGTGAGAGTAAGTGTGGCTCCTCCGTTCAGTATGTCATTTGCCCCCGGGAAATACGTTCCATTGAGATCTCCTACAAAACTAAATGTGCCATCTCCTGAGGTTGACCAAATAGCACTTGTTGCCGCGCCTGCAATTGTACCCGTGAGTTGCAAATTTGTTCCCTGACAAATTATTCTATCAAAGCCAGCATTCACTTCCGCCCGTCTATTTACCGTGATGACAACCTGGTCAATAGCAGAGACGCATGGCCCGCTGCCGTCAGGATCATTTGTCGTCAGCGTCAATATCACCGAGGTGCCAATTTCTGATGCCGCCGGCGTATAGCTCGCATTCAAATCATTGACATTGCTCCATGTACCCAGTCCTCCACTCCACATTACACTCGTCGTACTGCCGCCTATCGTCGCATCGCTCATCACTACTACTTCCCCCTCACAAATTACCTTGTTTGCACCCGCGTTGACCACCGCTGCCTGATTAATGGTAACAAGGAGAGAGTCACGCGCTGCATCACAAGGACCGGCAGGGTTGTTGGTTGTGATATAAAGCTTTACTGTAGTACCTACCTGTGTCGGATTCGGGATAAAAATCGCATTTAGCGTATTGGCATTGGGTGAAAAAGTACCTAAGCCTGTGGAATCGACCCATGTAACTGAACTGGCGCTTCCACCAATGGATGCTCCGGATAATCGCGCATTTTCACCTTCGCAAATCACCTGGTCACTGCCCGCATCCACAACCGGACGGGTATTGATCACAATATTCACAATATCAGAAACTACAGGACATACTGCTGCCCCTAAACCCGCAAGCTGTAAGGAAATGGTTCCAACTTCATCGGTTGGATTTGGTGTGTATATTGGAGCAATGGTAGTCGCATTGGTCAATGAACCGCCGCCGTTTATAACACTCCATGAAAGCGTGGTGGTTCCACCATCAAAACTTGCATCGTTGATCTGGATAGCAGATGTACCCTGGCAAACCACAACATCAGTTCCTGCATTTACAATATTTCTAGGATAGACATATTGAACCATATCTATCGAGTCGCCCTGACATGATTGAGCTGTGGCAAAAACTCTATATACCACTGAGTCGAGTGCTGATGAGGCATTAAACAATTGTTGTGTTATTTTATTTCCAGTACCAGCACTTTCACCTGTCACAACACCTGTATTAAATGTTTTCCAATTGAATATTGTGAAACTCACATTATTTGGATTCGCGATGTCAATGTTTGTAATGTTATTGCTGCAAATTGCAGGCGACATAGCAATAATAGTCGGCAAGGGTTTTACATTAACAAAAACGGAGGTAGTTGATGGATTCACAAATCCACTGGTGCTTACCTGTAATATATACTCGATCCTTTGTGTGAGATTCGTACTGTTCTGCAACTGGTCATTTATCGTAAAAGGTAAGGTAGTCAATAGTGTACCAACCGGTATAAATCCCGTTACCCCTCCCACCGTAGGCGTGATATTCACACCGATCAATTCAATCTCTGCCCCAAATGTTGGACTGCTCAAAACGATATCAGTCAACTCATCAGAACAAATATCAGGATTGTTGTTAACGGCATTGATAACCGGCAATGGCGTTACAACTACCTCGGTACTATCCCTTCCTGCGATATTAACGCATCCATTTGCACTTGCCTCAAAAATATACCTGACGGTTTCAGGTGCATTGGATGTACTGGATAGGATATCATTGATAACATTGCCATTTGTAAATGAAACGCCTACACTGGTGTTGCCAGTAACAGATGCCGGCTTATCTACCCTGATCAGTGTGACAAGACCATTTTGAGTTGGGATACTTAATAAAATGTCTGTTGTAGTTCCGCTGTTGATTAGCGGG
>JBGSYX010000479.1:0-7256 GCA_041750735.1 Cyclobacteriaceae bacterium | reverse complement strand
CGGCATTTGTATTGTACACTTCGACAAGGTCTTGTGAGGCCAGGAATATTTCGTTGTTGGAGGAAATGCTAATAGCCGTCGTCGGACCGATGATGGATTTTGAGAAGATTTCCCGACCTGCGGTATCGATAAGCTGAAGTTGATTTTTATAAGCAATGGCCAGATGACCGGCGTGATAGTAAAACGCTTTTGCTTCAGGATGCGTCAACGCGATTCGCTTAGTTTCTTTGTATTGTATGAGCGAAGGATCGATTTTATAAATATCCCCGAGATCATAGGCATATGGGTTTTTAGCGCTTTTCTGAGGGTTTCCAAAAAAGACATCACCTAATAGGACAAAGCCCGCAACACTGGCCAATACGATAAGGAGAAGATATATCAATGATTTTTTCATGCCATCTATTTCGAAATATCCATACACACCATTTTATGATCATCCCGAAGCAGCAGATACCCGTCGGCAATGGCCAATGGCGCCCAGGCGTCGCGTGCTTCAAAAACTTTGATCTGATCCAGTAGGACATAATTATTCTTATCCGGCTTAGCGATGGTGAGCGTGCCGTCATCGTTGAGTATGAATAATTTGCCATCAGCGATCATAAATGGGCCAAGGCCAAAACGGCTGGTCTTTCCACTTGACCATATAATCTTGCGGAAGTCAGCAGGATCGACACAGACCAATTGATTGCGCAGCGTGCCGCCATCCTTCGGCTGAATGCCGTAAACAATTCCATCGACTACAACCGGCGTTTGTTGTTCGCATGCCAGACCTTCGGCAGGTTTGTACTCGTAGAGTTTTTCCACAGAAAATGCACCTCCGGATTCAGATACCTGGAAAACCATGCTTCCGGCGCCGTATCCGGCGGTGAGAAATACCTTGCCATCCGGGAAACAAACCGGTGACGGAGCTACTACCGAGCATCCCCATTTCAGCGACTCCCAAACGATTTTTCCAGCATCCGGTCCGTCGGCGGCAATGCCAACCACTCCACCCACGGCGCTATAAACGAACATCGAAATACCGCCAAATTTCCAGGGCATAATGGAAGAATGTGACATTTTGAGCCCGTTGGTATTTGGTGTTTCCCACAAAACGGTTCCCGTGGCGCAGTCAATGCCTATGAGGATGGCCTTACCAGCGGTGGCAATAATAGCCTTTCCGTCATAGATCAGCGGACACTGCCCGGTGTACCAGAAGGGTACCTGGGTTCCATATTCTTTTTCAATATCAAGACCCCAGATCAATTCGCCGGTTTCGCGCTTCATGCACATGACGTGCGATCGCGGACCGATGGTGAGTATATAATCCTCAGTAACGGCCGGAATAGTGCGTGACATACCGTGGTTTCTTTTGATGTTTACATTGTACCAGCGTCGCCATACTTCTTTTCCGTCCTTAAGTGCGAAGCACCTGAGCATATCGGCTTTTTTTTCTTCGTCATAATCCATGACATAGACAAGTCCTTTGTAAACTGATGGACCGGCGTGACCCTCCCCGAGGTTGACGGTCCACTGGATTTTTGGATTCCCGGCCTCGAACCGGTCGATGAGCTTTTTACCGGATTTCTTAATGTTATCAAAATCGTCACCCCTGAATCGCGGCCAGGTGTCTGTCAGTGATTCACCAGGACTGAAAAACGATTCGAAGAATTCTCCAACCTTAATAATTTCGTCTGATAATCCGGCTGCATCACCGCGGTTGTCCATTCCCGGTTCGCTCATGGCTACCTGGATTTTAGGGCCGGACAGTTGCCACCACGCCAGGGAAATTAGTAATACCCCTCCAGTGACAATCAGTATCGTGCGAACCGGCGATTGCATTTGTATTTAGGCCTTTATATTGAATACCATGAGTACATCGCCATGGCGGATAAGCAACTTTCCATCTTTAATGTATGGATGAGCCCAATGTGGTCCGCTACCTTCGGCTATTTTGAAGGTGCTGATGATATCGAATTTTTCAGGGTTGGGATTTACAAGTGCCACGTTCCCTGTGCGTTCTTCGTAGCAATACAGCAAACCATCGGCGGTTACGATTGGTCCTTTAGTGATCCATTCTTGTTCATACATTTTTTTACCCGTTTTCCATTCAATGCACATCCAGTTGCCCTTGCTGTTATTGAGCCAGTTGGAACCATAGATGTAGTCGCCAATATTTACATAATGTCCATGGTGGGTGTCGAGGTCTTTGGTGCGCCATTTTTCCTGGATACTTTTTCCATCAGGTGCAACTGTGAGCATTACACCATACTGATCATATCCTTTTGAAATAAACAGCTCATTGCCTTTGATGATGGCTGAATTTGTGCTGTTTGTGGCGCCCCGTTCTTCCTCTGTGTTTTCCGGCAGGTATTTATATCTCCACGAAACACTCCCTGTTGATGGGTCAATGCCGATAACAAAATCAGATGTGGAAGCAACAATTTGGCGAACACTACCATTTTTATAAATGACTGGGGAGACGTATGTGCGCGCTCCTCCCACACTCTCCGTCTTCCATACTTCGGCGCCGGTATCTTTGTTTAATGCCACTACCGAAGTCTCTTTACCGCCTGTGGTGTAGATCACTTTATCATCAATGACAAGCGGAGATTCAGCAATACCCCAACGGTGTGTTTCACCGCTGAACATTTCTTGTGCATTTACAGACCAGAGTATTTTGCCGTCTGCCTTATTGATACAAACTACTTCTCCCATACCGCTTACGAGGTAGATTTTATCACCAATAACGGTCGGAGTACTGCGCGATTCAGGATATGTTTCATTCCATGCGCTTCCATAAATGATCTCATACAACTTGTTGCCTTTTAAATCCAGCGCGGTGAGGACATCATTGGTATCTTTTTTCCCCGCGATATACACTATGCCATCGACAAGTACTGGCTGAGAATAGCCCCCTCCGAGGTCTATAGCCTTCATAATAAGCTCAGGGCCATCTGTCGGCCACGACTTAAGTAGTCCGGATTCAGGGAAAATACCGGATCTTTCCGGGCCACGCCATTGGCCATCTTGAGCGAATGTGATATTTGCAATTAGAATTAATGAAACCAAAAAGCTGATTTTTTTCATTTAGATAAAAATTTTTGATTAACGATGAATCATTACCAAAATTTGGACATGAATTTTATGCCCTTTTCGCGAAAATTTGATGAAACTCCCTGCCTTTACAGCAATGTCAAAACTACGAGATACAATCTTCAAATAGTATGACCTGCATCATGATTGCGGTGAATGATAGTTTAGCTGCGATGTTTAGCTGTCTGGTTACTTTATTTTGTAAGCTAAAAGTGTATTACCATGCCTCACAAATAACCGGCCTTTGTCAATGACAGGATGTGCCCAATGCTCACCAGTCCCGGCGGTAACTTTGGTCTGACCTAGAATTTCGAATGACGAAGTTCCGGGTTTTACAAGTGCGAGTTCGCCACGTTGACTATACCAGTAAAGCAGACCTTCAGCCGCGATTACGTCACCGTTTCCAATGCTTTTGGATGAATAATCCAATTTCCCGGTAAGCCAATCGATGCATTGCCAGTCACGGGTATTGTCGCCGGAGCCATAGATTTTACCATTTAAAAGTACCGCACCACCGGTGCGGCTGTCCATTGTAGCCGAGCTCCAAAGTTTTGACACGCTGCTGCCATCGGAAGAAAGCCTGAGCATGACGCCGCCCTGACCATAGCCGCTAAAGCAAAAAAGCTGATTTTCTGAGTATAAAGGTGTATTGGGATGAACCGACCAACGGTTTGGATGCGGGTAATTCCACAGTAAAATTCCTTTGTCAGCATCCACGCCTATGATATGGTCTTCCATATGCGTTACCAGCAAGTTTCTGTTTCCGGTTTTCACTAACAGCGGGGTGCAATACGCTGACTTCTCGCCCATGCCTTTACACGACCAAAGAAGATTACCTGTGAACCGGTCCAGCGCAATGATATTATGTGTCGAACCACCTGGCGTGCAGAAAAGTTTGTTGTCATGGATTACTACGGTTTCATTGAGTCCCCATTCGATAACTACGCCGCCGAAGTCATTGACCAGGTTTTTTTGCCAAACAATTTTACCAGTTGCTGCCTGTATACAGGCTAGATCACCAATTCCGCTAAGTATATATACATGATCTCCGGCAATCACTGGAGTGGCTCGGCTTCCGGGATAGCTGGAATCCCATTCCTTCCCATAAGCGACTTTCCACTTAAGGGTTCCATTGTCGTTGAGGCAATATACCATGCCAGTGGAGCCTTCCATACCAGACAAATAAATGAAGTTATTCGCGAAGGCAGGTGAAGAATATCCGGACCCGAGTTTGGTATAACTCCAAAGTAATTCCGGCCCGGATGCGGGCCACTGTTTCATAAGGCCGCTTTCGTTGTAGGTGCCATTGCCGCTTGGGCCGCGCCATCTGGTTGGCGACTGGGCTTCACTGTCCAAAAAACATACAAGACTAATGAAGTAGAATGCAAAAAGTGCTCTCATGGGTTTATGTTAATTTTAAAAAAGAAAACTTTCGCCTGAATAGTTGAGTAGGCGCTATTAGCTATTAAAAATAGGTATAATTTTTCAAACTTGTAAAACTACACTGAGTACTTAACGCCATTTTACTAGGCTTAATGTACCATGGAATGTAAAAATTCGCTAACTCAAAAAATCCTCAAACTTCAGACATACATTGTTTCACATAAGGGTCTTTTATTCAATCATATTGATTTTTTATCATGATGAAATTCTCGTTTTTTTCTTTTATCACACTTTTGTTTCTGGCCTGTGGCAATGATAAAGGCAGGTCTGTAATCCCACGAATGGTGTTTGGCTTCAATGATAATTGGAGGTTTCAATTGGGAGACACTACTGGTGTAGAAAAGCGGTCATTCGATGATTCGAAATGGCGACAACTGAACCTGCCGCATGACTGGAGCATCGAGGGTGAATTCAGCCCATACCATCTTGCAACTGTTGGGGGAGGGGCGCTGCCTGGTGGAATTGGATGGTATCGCAAAACATTTGCACTTTGTGATACAGATAGTGTAAAGCGGTATGCACTGCGATTCGATGGGGTTTATATGAACAGCGAGGTATGGATAAATGGCGTTTTTTTGGGTAAGCGTCCAAATGGATATATCTCTTTCGAATTTGATCTATCGCCATATTTGTATTTCGGTTCGAAGGAAAACATACTCGCAGTAAAGGTTTCAAACGATCCGCAACCGAATTCCCGCTGGTACTCTGGTTCGGGCATTTATCGCAATGTGTGGCTAACGAAAACAGCAAGGATATTTGTCAATCAGCATGTAACACACATTACCACGCCATCGATCAGTCAGAAAAAAGCAGTAGCAGCAGTGAGTACTGAAGTTCATAATTCGACCATGCATCCTGTAAATCTGATTTGCGAAATGACTATCCTCAATCCGGAAGGTAAAAAAGTGAATAGCGAAGAAATTGAGTTAATCCTTGAGCCGAACCAATCCCAACCAATCAGTGCAAAATTTAATATCTCCGGGCCACAGCTTTGGTCAGTAAAAAATCCGGATTTATACACCATGGTCATTAAGATATTCGACAAGGATAAGCTGGTAGATAAAACTGAAAACACATTTGGTATCCGTTATTTTGATTTTGATCCTAAAAAGGGATTCTCCCTCAATGGGGAAACGATGAAAATCCGTGGCGTCTGTAATCATCATGACCTCGGCTGTCTTGGGACGGCGATTAATACCCGGGCATTGGAGCGTCAGCTGGAGATAATGCGCGATATGGGTGTAAACGCCATTCGCACCTCCCACAATCCACCTGCGCCTGAGTTACTGGACCTATGCGATAAGATGGGCTTCCTCGTGATGGATGAGATGTTTGATATGTGGACAAAGGCCAAAAGTCCATTCGACTACCATCTCTATTGGGATGAATGGCACGCACGTGATTTGCGCGATTTTATAATGCGCGACCGCAACCATCCCAGTGTAATCATCTGGAGTGTGGGCAACGAAATCCCCGAACAATGGGATGAATCAGGCGCTGAAATAGTGAAAGAACTTGTGGCGATTGTGCAGGAATTGGATACCACCAGGGCCATCACTGTTGGTTGTAATCCTCCAAAACCGGATAATAAAATCGTCAGCGCCGGGGTATTGGATCTTGTGGGCTTTAATTATGATTTGGCGAACTACGAAGCATTTCCGGAGGTTTTTCCAGGTAAATGTTTCATCGCTACGGAAACCACTTCGGCGCTTGCCACTCGCGGTCATTATGAATATCCATCCGACACCATCTTTCGTTGGCCGTTCAGGTGGGATATTCCATTCGCCCGCGAAAACGGCGAGCATACTATTTCAGCATATGATCAAGTGAGCACACCATGGGGATCGACACATGAAGAGGCCTGGAAAATCATTAAAAAGCATGATTATTTGTCGGGGATGTTTATCTGGACGGGCTTCGATTATCTTGGCGAACCGACTCCATTCGGCTGGCCGTCCCGGAGTTCGTATTTCGGAATTGTGGATTTGGCGGGCTTTCCTAAAGACAGTTATTATATGTATAAAAGTGAATGGACCACTGATACGGTGCTGCACATTTTCCCGCATTGGAATTGGAATGCTGGCGACACTGTGGACGTGTGGTGCTATACCAATGTCGATGAAGTAGAACTAACTCTCAATGGCGCATCCCTGGGTAAAAAGTCAAAAAGCGACGATGATCTACACCTGATGTGGCGAGTGCCTTATAAAGCCGGATTGCTCCAGGCAAAGGGAACTAAGGGAGGCGTGCTTGTAGTTGAAAAAAACATCAAGACTGCCGGCCATGCATCAGCGATTCAGATCGAAGCAGACCGCACATCCATCAGTGCCGATGGTGATGATTTGTCTTTTATCACGGTGAGTATCCGGGATACAGAAGGTAATATCTATCCCTACGCGGATAACCTGGTTCATTTTGAGATTGACGGCCCAGGTAAAATAGTTGGGGTAGATAATGGTAATCCCGTTAGCCATGAGTCATTCAAGGAAAATAGCCGGATGGCTTTTCACGGATTGTGCCTTGTGGTCGTCCAGTCAACTCATGAACGTGGAATAATCACACTTTCTGCAAGGTCCGAAGGACTGAAAGGAGCAAAAGTGGAACTTCAAACAGGCACTCCAAACCATTCTTATTAAGATTTAAGAATTCTTTCGAAGCAGAATATCGGCACAGTATACTAAAGTAGAGTTACAAGAACAAAACATCAGATACTCTTCACTTTTACCCTTTTTATGCTT
>JBGSYX010000478.1:0-26893 GCA_041750735.1 Cyclobacteriaceae bacterium | reverse complement strand
TTCAAACTGGCATCGGTGGATCTATGGCACGTTTCACCATCATGAAAGAACACCTTTACAGCATCGACAACAGTAATCTGCGTGTGTTTGACATCGCCGATCTGGATGATCCTATTCCAGGCGCCAACCTTAGTATCGGCTGGGGCGTAGAGACTATTTTTCCATATAAGGACAATCTTTTCCTTGGTACCAATTCGGGCATGATCATCTACGATAATACCAATCCTGATTTTCCCAAACACTTATCGACCATATCGCATATCGTGAGTTGCGATCCTGTTGTGGTGGAGAATGACATTGCCTATGTCACTCTTCGAGGCGGTTCAGGCTGTCGGGGAAGTTTCACAAATCAACTCGACGTAATAGATATCAGTGATCTTAAAAATCCAAAAATTATAGTCTCCCATCCAATGACTAGTCCTTATGGACTGGGAGTAGACAATGGCACTTTATTTATTTGTGAAGGAACCTCCGGACTTAAGGTTTACGATGCATCTGATGTGAAAAATATCAACATGCAGGACTACATCGGCGGTATCGATGCATTTGATGTGATTCCATACAACAACGTACTAATATTAATTGGCAAAGACGGGCTGTATCAATTTGACTATACCGATCCGGAAAATCTCCAACTCCTGAGTATGATCAACATTACCAGGGAAGAAACGATGCCATGAGGGGTATGAATATTTTTAAAAGTGGCTTGATCATCATGTCGCTTGGCTTTTGTTGGATTTCCAGCTATAGCCAGGCGACAAAGCCTGTGAAGATTTTTTTGAAAAACGGGGCAAAAATTGAAGGGGCTATTATTGGTTCATTTGATGATTCCCGGCTCTTCTTCACCATAAACGGCGACGATTCCATCGCCATGAAATATGATTATATTCGCAAAATCCAATTCAAGGGCAAAGGGGCTGGGTACAACAAATTCGATGAAAAAATCGCTTCAAATCCATCAATAAAGTCAAACGCTTTTTATCATGAATTCCGAACAGGCTTTCTCTTTGGTGCTGATGAAGTCTCTTTCGCCGTTCACACTCTTAATGGTTACCAGTTCAATCAATATCTGGGAACAGGTCTCGGGATCGGATTGAATACTTTTGGCGACTACCTGACAATGCCCATTTACGCCACTGTAAAAGGCTATATCCTTGACCGGAAAGTTTCGCCTTTCTATTTTGGCGACGTCGGATATGGATTTGCCTGGCGCAACAACAATAATTCTGATTATTATCAAGTCAGCAATCTCAAGGGAGGATATTACTGGCAGCTTGGCATGGGGTATCAGGTGAATTTTTTCAATAGTGCTTTCACTATGGCTATCGGTTATACCAACCAGGATTCGCAGGCAGATTATTCCTATAATCCAGGCTATTGGGGAGGAAGCGGCTTTGACGTTTCAGAAAAACGGCTGCTTCGACGGGTGTCCCTGACGGTGGGATTTCTTTTTTAGCCTACGAGAATTGTTAATTGTGCTGGGTCTAATGAATTAAGTAAGTACTGAGTACAGAGAATTACGAATTTAGTGGGATTGACACGACTATCCCCAATTCACCACATAGACAGTCATATTATCACCCTTCGTGATGGATTTTGTGATTTCGATGGTGACATTCTTTAGTCCGCAAATTTCCAAAGCGCCTTCTACCCAACCGCCGATGCGGTTTTCAGTAATGATGGTGGAACTCGGGAATTTTGTCACATGGATGTCAACTCCTTTTGGCCGTTCTACACCAACACAAAGATCGGCCTGATCATAGAATGAGGATATTATTTTTCCGCCTCTTTTCATGATGAACTGAGGTGTAGCGATGAGTGCAAAAACCTTGTAGATGCCCTTCAGCCCAACCACGGCACTAAAACGGCCCATTTGCCAGGCGGCATGCTTCAGGTCGTTGTTGTAGAACAGTTTCGCCAATAGGTTTGTTGGTTGAATAAGCCCCTCTTCATAGGGATACCACTCCGATGCAAGTATGGCGTTTGTATATATTTTTTTTGACGCCTCGGGCAGAGCATTGATCCACTCCTGATACCTGGTATTAAAATTCTCTTTGGTGAATGTTTGTACCGATGACAACAAGGAACCTTTTACTTTCATAATCAAAAAATAATTATCTGTTGAAAAGTACTCAAACATCAATAAAATAATGGTAAAAATCCATAATGGATCAGGATTTTAATTGCTGAAACCGTGAAATTCAAGTTATAATTCTGTTCGTCTGGCTATTTAATTTCAACATTTATAAAATTAGGTGTATACCACGGCTTTTTCTAACACATTTTACATAGCCCAAACTTATTTTTTTGAGTATTTAATTCGTTACCAAGCAACTAAAATGGAAGGAAACAGAATTTCCTCAAACTTTTAAATGACCTTTGGAGGTTATCAATTTTTCATACCATATTCCTTGTCGAAAAACATATTTAAGTCATGAATAAGACTGTAAAACTCATCCTGTTGATTGTCATTGTATTGGCGGTTCTTGGATGGATTTTTTATCCTAAAATCCAACAAGGCGCTAATTCGGATCCGATTGCAAACCAGCCCCTGCAACGTCCTGTCTTACCTGTTGATATAGTTATTGCTACACCACGACAAATCGAAAATACCATTAAAATTACCGGTGCAGTTCAAGCCAATGAGTCCGTATCGCTGCGAAGTGAAATTTCCGGAAAAATAGAAAAAATACTTTTCCATGAGGGGCAACGCGTGAAAAAAGGAGAAATATTGCTCACCATAAATGACGATGAAATCGTGGCTCAGGTGGAGCGGCTGGAATACACCCAGAAACTCAATGAAGAGATAGAGTATCGGCAGCGGCAGTTGCTCGAAAAACAGGCTATAAGCCGGGAGGAATACGACATAGCCCTCACCACAGTGAACACTACTTTGAGTGACCTGAAGGAACGTGAGGCACGGCTATCCAAGCATAGTATCAGAGCACCTTTTAATGGAATTATCGGATTGCGGCAGGTGAGCGAGGGCAGCTATATATCGCCTAACGATCTTATCGCAAATATCTACAGCATCGACCCGATAAAACTTGAGTTCTCCGTACCCGGAAAGTACAGCGGCATGGTAAATATTGGTGATAAAATCGTTTTCATGGTGGAGGCATCTGAAAAGAAATTTGAGGGATCCATTTATGCTGTTGAGCCAAAAATTGATCCACAAACCAGAACCCTACAGATACGCGCAATTACCAAAAATGATGCTGAAGTACTTATTCCTGGTCAATTTGCTAATATTGATTATATACTTGATGTACTTCCCAATGCATTGATGATTCCTGCAGAGGCTGTAATCCCGGAAATGAATAGTCATAAAATATTTATCTGTAAAAATGGTATTGCTTCCCAGGTTCAGATAGAAATCGGTATGCGCACCGAAAAGGAAGTACACGTGATTGCCGGATTGGTTCCGGGTGATTCAGTTATTACAACAGGTATACTGCAAATGCGTGAAGGATTGAAAGTATCCGTAGCTAACGTAAATTAAACAATTTCCATGGCAAGTCTATCAAGCACCAGTATTAGCCGGCCAGTGCTGGCTATAGTCCTTTCACTTACCATACTGCTTTTTGGCGTTATCGGGTTTTTCTTCCTTGGTGTGCGTGAATACCCAAGCGTTGATCCCCCCGTAATTACGGTTTCCACATCCTATATCGGAGCCAACGCGGAGGTCATTGAAACGCAGATCACAGAACCGCTCGAAGAATCCATTAATGGGATCGAGGGTATAAAAAGCCTTTCTTCATCCAGCCGTGACGGCAACAGCAGTATCACCGTGGAATTTGGTATCGGCTCTAACCTGGAAGCTGCCGCCAACGATGTACGTGACCGGGTATCGCGGGCTATGCGACAACTACCACCTGACGCAAATCCCCCAATCGTTACCAAGGCTGATGCCAATTCGGAGCCGATCGTTATGCTCCAGGTAAGCAGCGACAAACGAAACCTGATGGAATTGACAGAGATCGCCAATAATATCTTTAAAGAACGCTTTCAAACCATACCGGGCGTGAGCCAGGTGATGATCTACGGAGAAAAAAAATATAGTATTCGACTTTGGATGGATCCGGAAAAACTGGCTGCGTACCAGCTCACACCGCTCGACATTTTCAATGCCGTGAACTCACAAAACCTGGAATTACCTACCGGGTCACTGGAAGGGAACAACATGGAACTTACCATTCGTACAGTTGGTCGGCTATCCACACCTGGGGAGTTCAACAATCTCATCGTGAAAGAACAGGGAGAGATTATCGTAAAATTCCAGGACATTGGCCGGGCAGAATTTTACCCTGAAAATGACAGAACTATGCTCCGCAGCAACGGGGTACCAATGGTAATTGTTGTACTGGTTCCGCAACCAGGTTCCAATAACCTGGATATTGCAGATGAATTTTATATACGATGGAAATCCATTGAGAAAGATCTTCCGTCAGATATCATGACTGGGCTCCGATTTGATACCACAAAATATATCCGCGAATCCATTACGGAGGTACAGCAAACTATTTACCTGGCATTCGGATTAGTAGTACTAATAATATTTCTTTTCCTTCGCGACTGGCGCACCACGCTCATACCGGTTGTCACCATCCCCATTTCCCTGGTGGGTACATTTTTTATCATGTATGTGGCAGGTTTTTCCATCAATGTCCTTACCATGCTGGGAATTGTACTGGCTATTGGTTTGGTAGTGGACGATGCCATTGTAGTACTTGAGAACATTTATTCGAAAATTGAGGCCGGCATGAAACCTATTCAGGCTGCTATGGCAGGCTCAAAAGAAATTTATTTTGCGGTGGTATCTACAACTATATCTCTCGCAGCGGTTTTCCTGCCGGTTATTTTCCTCCAGGGGCTGACAGGACGATTGTTCAGGGAATTCGGTATCGTTGTAGCATCTTCTGTTATCATTTCCTCCTTTGTGGCCCTTTCCCTCACGCCCATGCTTTCATCGCGTTTACTGAGGCGAAGGGAGAAACACAACGTGATCTATAATTTTTCAGAACCATTCTTTGTCTGGTTAAACGAATTGTACTTGGCTGCCCTGACGGGATTTATGAGGCTACGTTGGTTGGCCCTGGTAATTATTGGTTTATCCGTGGCCGGAATTTATTATTTCATGAAACTTATTCCCGCCGAACTCGCTCCAAAGGAAGATCGCGGGGAATTCAGGATCAGGGCATCGGGCCCTGAAGGCACCACCTATGAGTATATGGATGTATATGTAAATAAGGTAGCATCGGTCATTGAAAATGAAATCCCGGAGGCAGAAACGATTGTTACCATTACTTCACCTGGCTTTTCAGGCAACTCTTCAAATTCTGCCATGGTGATGGCCCGCCTTGTTGAAAAGGATAAACGAACACGTACTCAAGCGCAGGTTGTCGATGCTTTACGGCCAAAAATCAACCAAATATCCGCAGCTCGCGCCTCCATCTCGGAACCACAGTCTATTGGCTCCCGGAGATCTGGAATGCCCGTTCAATACGTAATCCAGGCACCTACCCTTGAAAAGCTAAAGGAAATACTACCCGCATTCATCGAAAAAGCTAGCCAGGAACCAGCCTTCGTTTTTGTGGATGTCGATTTAAAATTTACTAAACCAGAAGTGCGGGTTGAAATAAACCGTGAAAAAGCCAGAAGTCTTGGCGTATCCGTCAGAGACATAGCTCAAACACTCCAACTCGGACTTAGTGGTCAGCGGTTCGGTACTTTCGTCATGAACGGGAAACAATATTATGTGATCGGTCAGGTGACAAAGGAAAATCGCAACGAGCCATTGGATCTGCGCTCGTTGTATGTCCGCAGCAACTCCGGAACACTAATCCAACTCGACAATCTCATTAGCATGACAGAACAGTCATCACCACCACAATTGTACAGGTACAATCGCTTTGTTTCTGCAACCATTTCCGCCGAACTTTCTGGTGACGTTAAGCTCGGGCGAGGCCTGGATATAATGGACCGGATTGCTTCAGAAGTTCTGGATGACAGCTATAGTACGGCATTGGCTGGTCAATCAAAGGAATTCAGGGAAAGCTCAGGCAATCTGTATTTTGCGTTTGCATTTGCCCTGGCCCTCATTTACCTGATCTTGGCGGCCCAGTTTGAGAGTTTTAGTGCGCCACTCATCATTATGTTTACCGTACCTCTTGCATTAGCGGGAACCTTACTATCCTTATGGTACTTTGGCGAAACTCTTAATATTTTCAGCCAGATTGGCATCATCATGCTCATTGGCTTAGTAACCAAAAACGGTATTCTTATCGTAGAGTTTGCCAATCAGCGCCGTGATACAGGTCTTAGCATTTATGACGCGGTTGTTGGTGCGGCACAGCAGCGGTTCCGCCCAATATTAATGACTAGCCTTTCCACCATCCTAGGAACCCTGCCAATCGCATTGGCTCTTGGAGCAGGAGCTGAAAGCCGTGTATCGATGGGTATAGCCGTTATAGGAGGATTGATATTTTCTACAATACTCACGCTCTTTGTGATTCCGGCCATTTATATGATGATGAGCAGTAAAAAATATAAACCTGTTGTCGATTTGAATAATTAATCAAGACCTTTCTTAACAATGAAATTCATTCATAAAAAGTACTCCTCAGCACTGGTTTTTACAGTTATATTTCTGGCTTTGTCACCAGTTCATGGACAAGACACACTGCAACTTTCAACGGCCATCCAGATTGGATTAAAAAATAATTTCGATATCCAAATTTCAGAAGGGCAGAAGGAGATAAGCGTGAATAATAACACACTGGGAAATGCTGGATTTTTACCTATAATGGATGCCACCGCATCGCATCGCTATACAGTCGAAAACACAAGTCTAACGTTTTTCAACGGTACTGAACAAAATCGCGATGGGGCCAAATCCAATACTTCTGCTGCTTCCGCGCTTATCAATTGGACGCTTTTTGATGGTACAACGATGTTTTATACGAAGGACAGGCTGGAAACACAGGAAAAGCAAGCCTTCGCTTTGAATGACGCCGTAATTCAAAACACAGTAGCATCCATAGGTACTGAGTTTTATACGGTAGCACTGGAGCAAATAAGACTTCGCTTGTTTGGTGAAAACGTAAGTCTATCCGAAGAACGACTCGAAATCGCAAAGAATAAGTTTGAGTTTGGCAAAGTAGCTAAAATGGAATACCTCCAGGCTCAGGTGGATCTAAACAACGATAAATCAAATTACCTGATTCAGGAACAGCGGCTTGCTGCCGCCAAGGCTGTACTCAACGAATTGCTCGCGCAGGATGTGACAACAGAATTTTATGCTGACTTTGATCCACAACTCAATATCTCGCTGGAATTTGAAGCTCTTAAAACGTCGCTGGAAAGTGGAAATCCTCAGCTTGCCGCATCCCGCTATCAGGTGAGTGTGGCCATGTTGGAGCAAAAAGAAATTCGTGGTGAGCGCCTTCCATCTATCGGTGTCAATGCCGGATACAGCTATGGCCGATCAGAAGCACAGGCAGGGCAATTACTCAACAGGAAATCCAGTGGATATAATTATGGCCTCACGGCAAGTTGGCTACTTTTCGATGGATTTAATCTGAACCGACGATTGCAAAATGCCAAAATTGTTGCCGAAAACTCATCCATCAGCTACCAGGCATTAAAGCTAAATCTTGAGCGTGGGTTATATGAGGTTTATTTAAGTTATCAAAACAACATTGAGTTACACGGATTAGAACAAGCCAATCTCGCTGTAGCACAGGAGAATAATGTTATCGCCATCGAGCGCTATAAAGTCGGCAACTCTTCACCACTGGAATTACGCGAAGCCCAGATCAACCTTCTCGAAGCGAATCTGCGTTTGCTAAATGCTGCTTATTCCGTAAAGGTTGGAGAGATTAATTTGCTGTTGATTTCCGGGCAACTAATGAAGGAATAAAATAACTCAAAATGTATACTTCATCGGATCGGGGTGGATGAATTGGTAACCTGTATCGCGAATCAGTTTTTCACTTGATATTTCCCTTCGTGGACAATAATACCCGTTTTCGAATACCGGCTCAGGTAGTCCAAGATTCCGCGCCATCGATGGATAAAACTCACTTTTTGACGGATGCTTTGGAGATACCACATTATAGCTTTTCCCCGTTGAGGGATTCTCAATAAAAAACCTCAAAATACCCATAGCATCATCCAGATGAAGGAAATTGATCGCCTGATCGCCATTGGGTAGATTTGCCTTTCCGGCAAAGAACCTCCCGGGATGCCTGCCCGGCCCGGCTAGCCCACCAAAACGCAAAATTGTCCAGGGCATTCCCACTTGTTTTACGAATCGCTCTGCTTCCAATATTGCATGGCCGGACTCCGTCGCAGGTTGTTCTGCCATTTCTTCATCGATAAATTCTACATCTTCCGGGTACACCGAAGTTGAACTCACAAATAACAGGTTTTGTGCTTTCGACAGATCAATTGACGACAATATGGATTTAATGGCTTTAGGGTAATTTTCGGTTATCCCAGGCTTCCTTCGGCCCGGAGGGATATTTATTACAAATGAGTCTGATTGAAACAATGGAGAATCTATGATTTTTTCATCCGGCAATTTAAGAAGGTAAGGCTCAATACCTTCATTCCTTAAATATGTTAGTTTCTCTTCACTCGTTGTACTGCCCGATACTCGCCATCCTGAAGAAACCAACTGCTTCGCCAATGGTAAGCCGAGCCAGCCGCAACCAATTATGGATACTGACTGATTTTTTTTGATCTCCGGTAAAAAATTTTCTGTTGTCATTAAACCTTTTTTAATACCCACCATCTAAGCTCCAAATAATAAAATTTATATTATGAAACAGATACTTAAGAAATTCCATTTTAGTGCAATTCTCGCACTTTTCGCGTTAGTTACCATCAACGGTTGCGATAAACAGGAAGTCGCCGTAAGCGACGAAATTTTGGATGAAACCGCAATGACTGAAAATGTTTTTGCCCAACTCGATGCCGATGTCGAGGATGCACTCCCTTATGATGAACTCGGTTCGGGCAGGTTTGGTTTTGGAGGATTCGGATTCGGCTTTGGGAATTGTATGACGAGAACCGTAGAAAGGCCTGATGACGCCCGTTATCCAAAAGTTATCACGATCAGTTACGACAGTGCCTGTACCTCCGGAATAAATCACACGGTGAAAAACGGCACTATCATCATCACCATCACCGGCCAACCATCTGTGGAGGGCTCGCAACGGATTGTAACCTTCGAAAACTTCAGTGTGAACGGCTATCTCATTGAAGGCACAAAAACCATCACCTTCCTTAGTGCAAATCAGTGGACATCTGTATTGGAAAATGGAAAAATAACGACACCGGACGGTAAAGTAATCACCCGTAATGCCGAGCATACTCGAACACAAGTAGCTGGTATGGATACAGAAGATCGCAGCGATGATGTTTTTGAAATCACGGGATGGGCGGAAGGCCAAACAGCCGAAGGGTATGCTTACAGAAAAGAAATCATTGAGCCGCTGCAGTTATCGAAAAATTGCTTCTGGATTACCAAAGGTATTGTCGAGGGAACTATCGGAGACGCAGTTTTCACCATCGATTTCGGTGACGGCACCTGCGATGATTTGGCTGTAAAAACCACTAATGGAGAATCAGAAGAATTCCAACTCGAAATGAAGTGTCGAAAAATGTGGATACACCGCCACCATCATAAGCTTCAAAACGGAAAGTAGGTCATTAAATATTGGCTAAGTTTTCTCAGAAAGCGCCTGGAGGTAATCTCCGGCGCTTTTTTTATTTCATAATGCCATATTATAAAAGCTTTCATCTATTTTTAATCCTTTAATTGAACAGAAACCCAATACGATGAAAAAACTTTTTGCACTCCTATTTACAGCAAGCTTGCTTAGCCTTCCACTTTCTGCCAAAGTCAGTCTGCCGGCAATTTTTGCAGATCATATGGTACTTCAACAAAAAAGCCAGGTTGCCTTCTGGGGCTGGGCAAGCCCATTGGAAGAAGTTACCGTAATCACAGGTTGGAACGGGAAGAAACATACGGTGAAAGCAGACAATCATGCGAACTGGAAAGTCACCATAGAAACACCAGCAGCCGGCGGGCCGCATGAAATCACCGTTTTTGGCAGCAATACCCTTTTACTGCGCGACGTACTTATTGGAGAAGTCTGGGTGTGCTCCGGCCAGTCAAACATGGAATGGACGGCCCGTAGCGGAATTGACAACGCCACCAGGGAAGTCCTGGAAGCGAATTACGCAGGCATACGGTTCTTCAGTGTAGGACGCAGGTCCGCTCCTGAAAAACAGATCGACTGTGTTGGCGAATGGATGAAATGCTCGCCCGAAACCATGATTGACTTTAGCGCTGTGGCATATTTCTTTGGCCGTGAACTGCATAAAAACCTCAACATACCGATCGGCCTCATCAATACCAGTTGGGGTGGTACGCCAGCTGAGGCATGGATCAATCCTGCCGTTATTGAAAGCGATGAGTTTCTAAAGTCATCAGCTGCCAAACTCACCCCTGTACCCTGGTGTCCGGTGGAACCAGGTTCGGCCTATAATTCCATGCTGGCGCCAATTATACCCTATGCCATTGCCGGAGCAATTTGGTACCAGGGTGAAGGAAATACCGCCAATTATGAAGCTTATGCAACCCTTTTTCCGGCCATGATCCAAAACTGGCGCAAGGAATGGAGCAAGGACTTTCCCTTTTACTATGTCCAGATAGCACCATTCCGCTATGGTAAAACCAATGAAGGTGCCCTCATTCGCGAAGCACAGTTGAAAAGTCTGTCAACTCCCAATACCGGAATGGTTGTCGTCAGCGACATAGGAAATATCGAAAATATCCACCCAACCAATAAAACGGATGTGGGAAAAAGACTGGCTGGTTGGGCGCTCAGCAAAACATATGGAAAAGAGGGAATTACTTATTCCGGCCCGATTTATAAATCCATTGCCATTGAGAAAAGTAAGATTCGCGTATTCTTTGATTTTGCTGAAAAAGGTTTGATAAAAAAAGGGGAAACACTGACCCATTTTCAGATCGCGGACGAAGATAAAAAGTTCGTGGATGCCGAAGCCGTGATCGATGGCAGTACGGTGATTGTATCAAATGCACAGGTGAAAAACCCTGTCGCAGTGCGATTCGCATTTTCAAATACGGCAGAACCAAACTTGTTCAATGCGGAAGGCCTGCCTGCTAGTAGTTTCCGGTCAGATACCTGGGAAGTAGCCGTAGAGCCAGTGAAATAAAAAAGCTTCGAGCACAATATCAATCATTATATTTTCCAATCATCCAGCGAAAGCTGCTGGTTTATGGTTTTCCAAAAACCAGCTAATTTATTTTCGTCCATTTTTGCCTGAACGGCGGCCCTACCCTTTCGGTCATAAACTGCACCATTGGTTTTGTGTTGCTGTTTGTACACCGACATAAAATCTCTGGCTACACGCCCGCTGCTGACCATAAAGGGCGCCGCTATTTTATATAAAATATGAAACCATGGATTCTGTGCCCGATATATGCCTGAACTAAATGTGCCGGGATCAAAAGCAAACGATGAAAACCCTATGGCAGCAAGTTGACTGGTGAATAAAGACACATACAACTTTGTAGATGCATAGGCTTTGATGCTTCCGTACGCATCTCTGTTAAATATCCAGTCTTGCTCCAACCTTCCATGTTTACGCATGGGGGAAGTAGTATTAATTACCGTAGCTTTATTCAGGATACCTCCTCTCCGGAGGATCTGAAAGAAGTATACATGAGCAAGAAAATTTACCTGATATGATAGCTCGAATCCGTCCATGGTTTTTATGTACTCTGGTGGACTCAATATCCCGGCGTTGTTTATGATCAGATTGATGGCATCTCCCTTTTTAACTATCTGCTGCGCAATTTCGCTGACCTGGGTTAATGAAGCAAAATCGCACTTATAAAAACGATGACGTGGATGCACAACTTTACCGTCGGAGCGCCCAATGCTCAATACTTCACAACCACGTTCGAGAAAATACCTTACCAGCTCAAGTCCGAGCCCATTGGTACCGCCAGTAACAATAATCCGATCTATTTTCATATATCATAAAACTCACCGAAAGATACGGCAGAAAAGTGTCGAAAATCCATCCGACATCGCTTCGTTCAGAAGCGAACACTTTTTGGCCGAATTCAACCGCCGCTTCATTGACTCGTGAAAGCTATGTTATTGAAAACGTGATACTTAGTAAGTGGCATGCTATTCGTTTCACTCCGATGAAAAACGATTTAATACCATGCTGAAAAATTATTTGCTTGTGGCCATTCGAAATATGCGCAACAATAAATTGTTCACATTCATCAATGTCATTGGGATGTCTGTCGGTCTGGCTTGTTGCATTCTGATATTCCTTTTTGCCCATACAAATCTCAATTACGACCAACACCACGATGGCCGTGTATTCAGGATTATTTCTACATTGAACCAAAAGGATGGACAGCTATTTCGGCTTACTACATCATCTGTACCTATCGGCCCTGTCCTGAAGCAGGAGATTTCCGGGATCGAGCAGGCCGCACGGGTCACCGGATCTAACATGATGGGTGGCAAAAGTACCATCAGGTATGAAAACCGCTCCTGGTTTATTGAGGATGGTTTCTTTGCAGATTCGTCAATTTTCCATATTCTGAAATTCGATATTATCGCCGGAAATAAAGCTATGCCACTCACTCACCCGAGCGCTATCGTACTGGAAAAAAACTGGGCGACCACACTTTTTGGTGAAGATAACCCTATCGGAAAATCAGTAAAAATCGGTACTGCATTTGGGGTAGTGGAATTTGAAGTAACGGCAGTTTATGATAAGTCAACCTACAACGCACAGTTTGAACCTGGATTTTTCATCCCAACCAACAACGCCCAGTGGAACAGTTTCTTTAATCATGATCAGACCAACTGGGTTGGAAATAATATGGTTTTCACATACCTAAAACTCAGCAATATCGCCGACCCGGAAGAAATCACCCAACTTATCCACACTACATTCCTGAAATATGGCTCTGAAGTGATGAAAGAAATTGGACTGACCAAAGTAATGACCCTGCAACCTGTTGAAAAAACCCATACAGAAACTGATTTTATGATCAATATGCCGGATACGGTGAATGTAAAATTCATGTATGTGTTAATATCAATAGGCGTACTCATACTGATTCTCGCCTGCGTCAATTATATAAATCTTTCCACGGCGCGCGCCGGTAAGAGAGCCATGGAAATCGGGATCAGAAAGGTACTTGGCGTAACTCCCAGGAATATAATCCTACAGTTTCTCAGTGAATCTACGTTGACAGCCTTTTTCGCACTTGTACTGGGACTGATCATCGTTCAGGCTGTATTACCGGCATTTAATACGCTTGTCAATAGTCACCTTTTGTTCAATTTCGAAACCATTGGAAGCATCGCCGGGTATCTTTTGTTATTTCTTTTAATCACCGGATTACTCTCCGGCTTTTACCCGGCATTTTACCTGGCCTCTTTCCGCCCGCAAGTGGTGCTGAAAGGAAAAGGGGTAAATAAACCAGGTGGTAGGATGCTTCGGAGCGGACTGGTGATTACACAATTTGTGATAACAATTTGCCTCATCAGCGCCATACTCATCATATTCCAGCAGGTGAATTACATCAAAAACAAAGAACTCGGCTTCGATGCTGATGCAAAATTGATATTGCCCCTATCATCGGAGGAAAGTTCGACCAGATATGAGACTTTAAAGAATAAGTTTCTGACCAACGCTGCGGTGAGGCAGGTTACAGGTTCAAACTCGATTCCAGGCAGCCCCATACCTAATGACTTAGTGGTATATAAAGATGGCCAGACCATGGATGATGCGGTTCATGTCTTTAACAATCGGGTAGATCTGAATTTTACTCAGGTACTCGGACTGGAACTCCTTAGCGGTACGCACTTTGAAAATTATGAAAATGACTCCACGATCGATTATATATATGTGAATGAAACTGCATCAAAGTTGCTGGACATGAGTCTGGATGACGCTCCTGGTAAGTACGTTTATTTTAATTGGGAAGGAAGAAAATTTATCTACGAAATTAAGGGAGTTGTCAATGACATACACCAGTTTTCACTGCACCGACCAATTGACGCTATGATGTACACTTTGGGCGACGGGAAGGATTATGACTTTATGACTTTGGATGTGAACATGACTGATATGCAAGGATTACTTAGAGAGTTAGAGGGTCAGTGGAAGGAACAAATCGCTGAAACGCCTTTCGAGTATTATCCGTTGTCGGATCATTTGATGCAACAGTACCAGTCAGATTTCAACACCTTTGATCTCATTAAATATTTCACTTTGATCTCGATCATCATCAGTTGTCTTGGATTATATGCTATGTCGCTATACATGGCCGAAAAACGGATAAAGGAAATTGGAATCAGGAAAAGCTTTGGGGCCGGAACAAAGGAAATTTTCTCAATGGTTTCCTTCGATCTCTTCAAATTATTGATCATTGCTTTCCTTATTTCGCTCCCAATTACCTGGTATTCTATGATGTCTTGGCTCGATACATTTGCATACCGGGTATCACCATCGCTCTTGAACTTTATCATCAGCGGACTTATTACCGTGGCTGTCGGATGGCTTACTGTCAGCTTTCAAAGTATGCGGGCTGCAATGACCAATCCGGCCAGTGTTTTGAAGGAGGAATAAAAAACTTGAAATATCTCTCTGGATGCGGGTTACTTCTAGCCGAAATATACATTAAAGGCAAATCGACCAATACACAGCCATGAAAACATCGGGTTTTTCATCAAATCACAATCCTCTGGTTGCCAACAGGTATGATGAAGTGGTGATGAACATTTATCAGTACCTAAACCAGGGCAATTTGTACCGTATTTATCAGTTACTCGATAATGTGTGCGATATCGAGGACAAACGCACGTTGGAAGAGCTATTCGTGAAAAGGTTCGGATTTAACTATCGAAGTTTTATCTAACCACTCGCTTCCCGAATATTCAATCCAAGGACAATTCAATTAGATTAAGAAAGGGATCAAGATTTGCCGGATCGGTGAAACTGCTGATTTTATCTACCCCTTTATTGCGGATGGAAAAATAAACTTCCACATAAAACCTGCTTGCAAAATAAAGATTCACAATATGTGTTTCTGTTTTACGTGTGGCCAAAAAACGACCATGATCCCATGTGAACTGGGCCTGGTATTGAATAGGCAGGGTATTAAATTCAAATAAGTCCATCACAACAAATTTAGGGAATATCAAGTCACCGTTCGGTGATTTTCAATACTAAAACTTTGGAATGGGAATTTGCTGGAACACCAGGTCTGCACGACTGCTTTCGTATACTATACCTATGGTGTTTTCATCGATTCCGGTAATTACACTATAGCCACGACCTCCTCCTTCATCAAGCGCAATCCAGTGTTTTTCCGGCCAGGTAAGGCCGCTGTCAAGGCTGAATTTCACGGTTATATTTTGCCTTTCATACCGGGAGTTTGGATTGGAGAAAATGAGCACTTCACGCTTTTCACCATTCTTCACGAACTCATGCTTGTACAGCGCTGCCATGCAAACAGGTTCTGGTAATGCACCATGGGAAGTTGGGTGTTCTTGCCAGGTAGCGCCAAGGTCGGAAGTGGTGAAGACGGCCCTCCCATTTGTCTCACTCTTATCATTTTCATTTCGGTTGTCGCGGATATTGAGCATTAGTTTTCCGGGTGAGTATTCTGCCACAGCACATTCCGTAGTATTGTGGCTTGCCATGGTGCTAACATGCCAGGTGCTGCCACCGTCTTTGCTCCAACTGATGTTAGAAAATGGCAGTCCACCAGCATCGCGCCCTTGTGTTGGCAATACGAATGTCCCATCGGTCATAATGATGCCATTGCCGGGTGCAGGCGCAAAGAGCCACCATTCTTCCTTTTTTAGTTGGCTGGTGAGGTTAAGCGGCTCACTCCAGGTAATCCCGTCGTCCGTGCTTTTCACCATCATAAACTGGGCTGTTTGTTTCGGGTCTAAACCCGGCATGGATCCATTAGCCTGCCATTGATGATTCCATACTTCGCTGGTTTCGGTGAGACCTTCAATCCAGTTACCCAATGTGTCTTTTGCGCCATAAACCCATAGACCAAAAACATAAATTTCATCTCCATTTACCAGAATGCACGGGTCACCGATGCCATTGTATTTCTGTGGCAGTCCTCCCCATTCTCCCATATCCATGATGGTTTGCATGGGTTCCCAGGTATTTCCACCGTCGGTACTCCGGCTTAGTCCCACATCGATATCACCCTGCAGATCGCGCGACGAGTCCCAACGGATATCGTAAATGGCAAGCAGTGTACCTTTGTCCGTTGTAGCAAGACCAGGAATACGATAGGTATCTGCTCCGTCTTCCCTGTGCTTTCTAAGCGACACACCATAACGCAGCGGTTCAACGTCCCTTTTCTGTACCGTATTTACGAGATGATTGCCGCTAAACCGCAGGCTTTTTAAGTACACTCCCAGACGGTGCTCCAAATCTGCGTTTTCTTTTAAAGTAATTGAAATCCAAAAATAGGTTGTATCGGCCGCAAGTTTCTTGTTAATGAAAATCTCCTGATTTTCCCCGATATCGGTGACACTGCGCACCAAACCCATGTTATAGAAAATCGAGTCCTTTCCGGACAAATAAACCTTGATAGAGGCAATTTCCTCCAGTAGGGTAGATTCAGAAAAATCCATGATCATGGATTTCAACTTTACCTTATTCGGAGAAAAAACTCTGATGCGCATGACCGGGTTATTTTCAGCGTTCCTGAGTATAGGTATCTGAAAGTGATCAACCTTGACGTGGATAACATTATCGCCAGCAAAGCAAAATATTACCCCATTCAAAGAGGAAATGAGCATCATAAGAATAAAGGGGAGAGTCTTGAGCTTTTTCATAATACCAAATTGATTGCAGTTAAGCCTTGGCTAAAATTAGTCATTTATCCCGAAATGTTGGGTTTAATAGCATCTGACTCATTTCTTTGCAGTCTAATACTAAAAACACAATTATGTCAAAGAAAATTCTCGTCACCGGTGGCACGGGCTATATCGGTTCGCATACCGCTGTGCAACTCATCAATAATGGATTTGAAGTGCTTATTATCGACAACCTCTCCAATTCCCGTGAGGATGTCCTCAATGGTATCGAAAAAATCGCAGGTTCTAAACCATCATTTACAAAACTAGACCTGTGCGACAAACCGGCATTCAGCGCTTTCATGAAGAAGAATCCTGACATCGATGCCATTATTCATTTTGCAGCATCCAAGGCCGTTGGCGAATCGGTTCAAAATCCGCTGATGTACTATCGCAACAACCTTGATTCAACCATCAATATATTGGAGATTATGGGAGAATTGAACATTCCGAATTTGGTGTTTTCTTCCTCATGCACCGTCTATGGACAACCTGAAAAACTGCCGGTAACGGAGCAATCACCTATTCTTCCGGCCGAGTCGCCCTATGGAAATACAAAACAAATCTGCGAAGAAATTATCCGTGATACAGTGAAATCATCAGGCACTATCAAAGCTATTGCTCTCCGCTATTTCAACCCCGTTGGAGCACACGAATCTGCACTCATCGGTGAGTTGCCGCTCGGCGTTCCAAACAACCTTGTTCCCTTCATTACGCAAACAGCGGCTGGTATCAGAAAAGAACTGAGCGTATTTGGAAACGATTACAACACGCCTGACGGAACGGCGATTCGTGACTACATCCATGTCGTGGATCTGGCAAAAGCCCATGTCGCGGCCGTTCAGCGTATGCTCCTTGGAAAACAGAAATCAGCCAGTGAAGTCTTTAATTTGGGCACCGGCAATGGTAGCTCTGTGTTGCAGGCGATCAAAGCATTTGAAGCATCGACAGGTGTAAAACTAAACTATAAAATAGTTGGCCGACGAGCCGGCGATATAGAAAAGGTATGGGCAGATACCAGTTACGCGAACAACGAACTCGGCTGGCGCACTACACTAGACCTTACCGCAATGATGTCATCTGCATGGAAATGGCAGCAACACCTTATGGGCAATAAAGATAAATACTTCTCCTGATGGGATTTTAACAGTAATTCCGTTAATCCTTGGATTCAAAGTGACTTTTCAACATCGCTTCATAGGATGACGATGGCATGAACTTTTTCAGGTGAATGCCCAACTCTTCAGTAAATGAGCCGACGAAATAGCTCCGTTTCAGTTTTTTCGCTAGGAGCAGTTTTTCAATAAAAGGACCAAAATCTGCCGGATTCTTCCCTTTACTCACGGCGGCATTAATGGATTCAAGGGCTTTTTTTATGGAACGGCCATAGGCGGGTTCATCAAAATCAACGGACATTATCCGGTGCTCTGCCATACCTGTATTCACATCACCGGGATGCACGGTGCACGCCTGAATGCCGAAACCAGCAACTTCAAACCGCAGCGCCTCCGTGATGATGTCGATCGAGGCCTTGGCAGAACTGTAAAACCCCCGATAGGGCATCCCGATTGCCGAGCCAAGTGAACTTATGTTGATGATTTTACCATGCTTTTGCGCTCGCATAGCGGGCAGCACCGCCTGACAAACAGTTACAGTACCAAAAACGTTCACCTCAAACGCCTTCCTGACATCCTCCATTGGTGTTTTTTCCACTGATCCGATGACGCCGACACCTGCATTGTTGATAAGCGCATCAATTCTACCCTGCTCTTTCATGATCCGGGTAATAGCCTCGGTAACACTTTTCGCGTCAGAGATATCAAGCCTAACGACATGAATTTTTTCACTGGCAGGAGTTGATCGACTTCCGCCATAGACGATATGCCCGCGATCGGCCAGGTAAGTGGCCATTGCCAACCCGATGCCGGACGAGGCTCCCGTAATTAGAATTACATTGCTCATGCGAAATTCAAGAAATATTTGAAGCAGCAAAATGATGGAAATTTGAGTATAAATCAATCTTCAAATTGTTTTTAGAATTTAATTTTTTATTTGAATGACATACATTAATTTGACCAAACCAATTAACTATTAATCAACAAAAATCATGAAAAAACCAGTTTCAATAATCATTGCTGCGTTGTTCGTCATAGCAGGATTTGTCCAGTTGACATTTCATAAAACAACAGAGGTGAACGAATCCGCAACAGTAAAAATTCCTAAAAAAGTACAGGCGGTCATCGACAAGTCTTGTTTTGGGTGTCACAGCGAAGGTGGAAAATCCGACAAAGTTAAAGAAGCTTTACGATGGGATAAACTCAACGAATACGACAAAACGAAATTGGTGTCGGCGCTTGATGAAATCATTGAAGCAATCGAAAAAAAAGAAATGCCTCCTGAAAAATACCTTGCCAACAATCCAGATGCTAAGCCAACTGATGAGGAATATAAAATCCTCCTCGAATGGGCAGAAAAGGAAGCCGATAAATTAGTCAAGTAAACCACGGGCCTCTGCAAAGAGGCCCTTTTACTATACACGAAAAATGAAAAAAATATTCAAATTTGCATTGCTCACATTTGTGGCGTTGGTAGTTATCATTCAGTTCATTCCGAGTGCACTGCCGGAAAATTCGGATGACCTTAGCAACGACCTGCTACAAACTGCAGTAGTTCCTGAGGAAGTAACCAACATCCTGAAAACAAGTTGCTATGACTGCCACAGCATGCAGACCAGTTACCCGTGGTATTCTCACGTGGCGCCTGCTTCCTGGCTTGTAATAAAGGATGTGAACGAAGGTCGTGAAGAACTGAATTTCACGGAGTGGAATTCGCTTAGTAAACGGAAACAATTGAAATCACTGAATGACATTGCCGAGATAGTCGAATCAAAGGAAATGCCTATGCCAATCTACACGGTCATTCATCGTGGTGCCATTCTCGATGAAGCTGACATAAGCCTGGTTGTGAATTGGGCAACGACAACTGCAGAAGAAATGTTGGAAGGGAACGATGATGCAACAGAAGAAGGTGAGGAAGAGGTAGATGAAAATAAAGTAGGCACTGATCAGTAATTTCTAAAAATCCACACAAGCACTCATGAAAGCGATTTTCAACCTGTTTCTATTACTCACAATGCTTGGCTTCGGATGTACCCAAAAAGCAAGTGTGGAATCACGAATAATGACCGTAAACGGTTTAATTAATGCCGATTCACTAGGCATCACGCTCGAACATGAACATGTAACAACCGACTTCACTGGCGCTGAGGTGGTACCGCAACCTCAATATCCGGTCGATAAAGCGTTGAATGATTTATTACCTGAGTTTTTAGGTTTAAAGCAATTGGGTGTGAAATCGATTATCGAATGTACTCCGGAATATATAGGCCGGGATGTACTGCTGCTGAAATCGTTATCTGAAAGGACAGGAATCAATATTATAACAAATACGGGTTATTATGCCGCTGTTGACAAAAAGTACCTACCTGCCCACGCATTTACGGAATCAGCCGAACAATTAGCTGCACGCTGGGTGGCAGAGTGGAACAATGGCATTAAAGACACTGGAATCAGGCCAGGTTTCATTAAATTGGGAGTAGGCGAAAATTCTCTGGACAGCATCGAACAGACAATTGTGCGTGCCGGGGCTCTGGCACATCTTCAAACCGGCCTTAAAGTGGCAATCCATACAGGAAGTGCCGCAGCAGCTAATGACGAAATCGATATTTTCGAAGTTGAAGGAGTCTCTCCGGAAGCGCTGATTATTGTTCATTCGCAAAACGCCTCCATGGAAGATCAGATAACGATAGGCCGTCGTGGAGCATGGGTAAGCCTGGATGGCATTGAAGGAAAAGATGAAACTATAGAGAAGTACACTGAGTTTCTTGTGAATCTTAAAGAGAATAACCTGCTTCAGAAAGTACTTATTTCCCATGATGACGGCTGGGCGGTGGTAAATCATGGACAGGATTCGATTACCTTTGACCGGTTTGGCGAAAGGCCTGAGGCTCCCTACTCCGCCATTTTTAAATTGTTAATTCCCAAACTCCTTGAATCCGGATTCACCCAGGGCGACATCGACCAATTGCTCATTCACAATCCATCTGAGTCATTTTCCATAAGAGTCTGTAAGAAATAAAGCCGCTCAACCGGACCTTACTTATCAAGAAAATCGTTGAATAAAATACCATGCAGATAGATCATATCGCCATATGGACGAATAAACTCGAGAAGATGAAATTCTTTTATGAGCATTATTTTGGCGGAGTATCTGGTGAAAAGTATATCAACCCCAGAAAGAATTTTGAGTCGTATTTTATCGGTTTTGAAAACGGCGTCCGATTAGAACTCATGGAAAAGCTTGACGTTAACAGCCGGCTCCATCACGAAAATTTAGAATACCTGGGTTTTGCCCACTTTGCTATGAACCTCGGCAATCGTGATGCTGTGGATTTACTTACCGAACAGCTCAGGACTGATGGATTCGTGATTTTTGGAGAACCTCGCATAACTGGTGATGGATATTACGAAAGTGTAATTCTGGATCCGGATGGCAATAAGGTGGAACTGGTTGCTTAAGCATGACAGGTATTTATTGGATTCAGGCCTGGTTTTCGATCCATTTTTTTTAACTTACTGCACAACACGATACATTTTTCGGCACTAACTATTTCATCTTCCTATTATGTTCCGACGATCATTCATAAAAAACTCCATCGCTACAGGTGCGCTTCTCAGCATTAACTCGTGCAATACGAAACAAAAAAAAACACCTGATACCCATGAAGTTTTTGCACTTCAGGAAATGACAATCAGCGGATTAATGACTGCCTATGAATCTGGAGATTTGACGTGTGAAAGTGTGACCCGTATGTACCTTGACCGCATCGAAGCCATTGACAAGTCGGGACCGACACTGCGATCAATTCTTGCCATAAATCCGGATGCTCTGACAGAGGCCCGGCAACTGGATGAACAACGGAAATCAGGTAAAGTGAAAGGGCCGCTGCACGGCATTCCTGTCCTCCTCAAAGACAATATTGATACTGCCGGAACCATGAAAACCACTGCAGGCTCACTAGCCTTGAAAGATAACCAGGCTTTGCAAAATGCGTTCATTACCCAGAAACTCATCGATGCCGGGGCGCTCATTCTCGGAAAGACCAACCTGAGCGAATGGGCAAACTTTCGTTCCTCTCGTTCAAGCAGTGGTTGGAGCGCTATGGGCGGGCAGACACGCAATCCGTATATAATCGATCGAAGTCCATGCGGCTCCAGTTCGGGAAGCGGCGCTGCGATTGCGGCTGATCTTTGCACGGTTGCTATTGGAACGGAAACCGACGGCTCAATTGTATGCCCTTCGTCTATCAACGGAATCGTGGGAATTAAACCAACCATCGGCCTGGTGAGTCGATCGGGAATTGTGCCGATTGCCCATAGCCATGATACCGCCGGGCCAATGACGCGTACGGTGGAAGATGCTGCGGTTTTACTTGGTGTTTTGGCTGGTATTGACGAAAAAGATACACATACTCAGCGAAGTATAGGAAAAATACCCTCCGACTATACACAGTTTTTAAATAAAGAAGGGATGAACGGCAAGCGAATAGGCATAGCTCGTCGATTTTTCGGCTTTCACGAACTGGTGGATGCCCTGCTGGAAAAAGCCATCGATGCTATGAAGCAGCTTGGTGCAACATTGGTGGAATTACCACCAGATGAATTAAACGATCTGGCTGACGAGGATGCTTACACCGTTTTGCTTTATGAATTCAAGCACGATCTGAAGGCCTATTTGAGTAATTGTCCTGAGCATGTGAGTGTTAGATCGCTGGAAGACCTGATAGCCTTTAATGAAGTAAACAAAGACAAAGAAATGCCCTATTTCCAGCAGGAAGTTTTCCTGGAAGCTGCGAAAAAGGGCGATCTCACGGATGAGCAATACCTGCACGCACTGGATAGGGTGTTGAAAGCCAATGGCGAAAACGGTATTGACAAAGCACTTAAAACCCATCAACTGGATGCCATTATTGCGCCATCAAACGGTCCGTCGTGGCCTATCGACGTCGTTACAGGCGATCACTTTCTTGGAGGAAGCTCATCACCGGCAGCGCGATCCGGTTATCCATCTATTACGGTGCCGGCCGGTTATGTCCACGGTTTGCCTATCGGAATTTCGTTTATAGCCGGCGCATTTAATGAGCCCGCATTGATCAGTATGGCCTATGCTTACGAACAAGCTACAATGCATCGGAGACAACCCGAATTCCGTTTATCATTCAACGAATTTCAGCCAACAGAAAAAATCTGATTGATGATGGATCTTCGGATATTCGCTGGTAATTCATTTTTCTATCCTATCAAGGACAGCACCTACGTTTGCTTTAAGGCACTGGAAGCAAGTGACAGGGATCTCTATATCGCGGGCTTTAAAAAACTTTCGGAAACATCCGTTTATCATCGGTTTTTTGGCTTTAAAAAAGAACTAACCACGGCTCAAATCGACGAACTAATGAATGTGGACAATTACGATCACCTTGCGTGGACGGCTTTTGATATTGTCGACGATGAACCAATGGGAGTTGGAGTCGGGCGTTTTAAGCGCTCCAAAACCATATCTACTGAGGCTGAGCTCGGCCTCACTGTCATCGACGAATACCAGGGAAAAGGTGTTGGATCGATACTACTGGCGATTATGTATTACCTCGGCGGTTCTGTGGGGATTGAAACCTTTACCGGTGTGATCCTGGTGAATAATGTGCGTCTCATCAGACGGTTTTATGATCTGGGAGCACAGTTCAAAAGAATCACCAATGAGTATGAGATGCGACTGCCGGTTTATCGTGATTTTTCCAAACTTCCAAAAACTGATTATGCTGCTGTAATAACACCTGTTCTGAGATTTCTGGAAGAAAACCGCTTTTGTGTGTGAATGAGATAATAGTAATAGTGCACTATTCGCAATCTAACTTCTAAGGATAAATTCGCTAAAAACGTTTATTAAGGATTTTTTGAAAGTAACTTTGGAAATATCATTTTTAAGCTCAGAAATGCAGCATGGGAAAAATAATTGATCAACTCTCACAGGGTAAAATCCTCGTATCGGATGGTGCCTGGGGAACATTTTTACAAGCCAAGGGCATGCAGCCAGGTGAATGTCCGGAATCCTGGAATCTAAGCCACCCTGATGAAGTGCTGGATATTGCGATGAATTATATAAGGGCAGGCGCTGATATGGTTGAAACAAACAGCTTTGGCGGTAGCCGCTTTAAACTGGAAAAATACGGCCTTGGCGAAAAGGTCCGCGAACTGAATGAGGCCGCAGCTAAAATTTCACGCAAAGCAGCAGGAAAAGATAAGTTTGTCCTTGGATCCATTGGCCCGACCGGCAAGCTACTTATGATGGAAGAAGTGACAGAAGAAGAACTTTATGATGCTTTTAAGGATCAGGCAATGGCATTGGAAGCAGGTGGCGCAGACGCCATAATTATTGAGACAATGACCGATCTTGATGAGGCTACCCTCGCAGTGAAAGCTGCCAAAGAAAATACCCGTTGCGAAGTCATCTGTACAATGACGTTCGACAAAACGGTCACTAATGAATACCGAACCATGATGGGTGTTTCGCCAACTGAAATGGTGGATAAGATCATCGGAGCCGGAGCTGATGTCATCGGTGCCAATTGCGGCAACGGCAGCAGGGAAATGGTTGGAATAGTTCATGAAATCAGATTGGCTGATTCAAGAATTCCCGTCCTTATTCATGCAAACGCCGGCATGCCTATTTACAGAGATGGGAAAACTGTATTTCCTGAATCTCCTGGTGAAATGGCGGCATTCGCAGGCGACCTGGTGAAGGCAGGGGCAAACATTATCGGCGGGTGCTGCGGAAGCACACCTGCCCATATTGCTGAAATCGTCAAAAAAATCAGGGGCTGAAAAATATTACACATTGATTATATAGTCATGGAATTACAGGAATACCGATATAGATTTGACGACCTGGACATTAGCGCCGGAATCATCGAAAAATTCATGGGGTATGAGCCGGGCCATTCACCTGAGCCTATCCCCGAGCTTATCGATGAGGTATTTAAGGTCGCTCATGATCATTGTGATATACGAGGCGGATACGTGATTAAGGACGATATCAACTTGCTGAAGGATGAACAATTGCTTCACATCAACGGGATCGAATTTGATATCAAAAGAATAATTTCGAACCAGCTTCGCAAAATTGATCAAATCGCCATGTTTGTCTGTACAGCCGGCCAGGGGATCGGTGATTTTTCAAAACAACTTATGCATGATGGCGATTTTGTGAAAGGGTACATAGTCGATGTAGTTGGTTCTGAAATTGTAGAATCGGCCATGGATAAAATCCAGGATGACCTTGAGAAGCAAATGGAATCTACCGGGCTGCACATCACAGATCGTTACAGCCCCGGCTATTGCGGATGGAGCGTCGGTGAGCAGCACAAACTTTTTTCTTTTTTTCCTCGTGGTTTTTGCGGAATCACACTTACTCCTTCATCACTCATGGAGCCGATAAAATCTGTCAGCGGTATCATCGGAATCGGCGAGAGTGTGAGACGAAAAGGCTATGTATGCAATATGTGCGAAATGGTAAATTGCATCTATCGAGAAAAGAAACAGCCCAAAAAAGCTGATAGGTGCTGAACTCACGGATGTGCTGAGACCCATTCTTCACCGTCCTCAAAGATCTCCTTTTTCCAGATTGGAACGGTTTGTTTTAGCGTGTCGATGATATACCGACAAGCCATGAACGCTGCATCACGGTGCGCTGCCGATACTGCAATGACTACAGCAACTCCCCCTACTTCGAGCCTTCCAAGCGCATGGAGAACAGACACTTTTTCTACTGGCCAAGTTGCCTTTGCATGCCCAACGATTTTTTCCAACTCAATAATTGCCATTTTTCCATAGGCTTCAAATTCCAGCGCAACTACTTTTCGGCCACCGGCATTATCCCTGACTGTCCCAATAAATACGTCGATTCCCCCAGAACCGTCAGAGCGGACATGTTTTAGCGCCCTGGAAATACTTAACGGCTTGTGACTGAGTTCTATCATGCTATCCTCCGCTGACAGGTGGCAAAATGGCAATCTCGTCGCCGTCATTCACGACGACATCATCTCCGGCATATTCATTATTCACTGCGACAGCATATCGCTTTAACCCGTTCAGGGCAGGATATTTCTGCTCCAGAGTACTTCGTATCGATTTCACACTTGTATCCTGCGGGAAATCGAATTTCATACTTCTGCTTCCTGCATAGTCACGGGCTATTCCAAAGAAAAGTACATCGATGGTCATGGAAAATCTTTAATATCACGAAGGTACAATTGTCCGATGTGAATAAAAAAAATAGTTGAACAGACTATATTTGAAGATGAAATTGCGGCTGGATAAAAATAGTATTACCATCAGGATTGAACCTGACGAACGGGCAGAACTTTTTAATACCGGATCACTTACTGAACAAATCTTAATCGGTCAAAACAACTTCTTTCAGTTTACTGTTAGAATGTCAGACCAAATTGATATAGTGACTGCAAGTTTTACCTCCAATCAATTAAATGTGCTACTTCCAGAAAATGAGGCTGAAAGATGGCTGACCTCAGCTCAGGTTGGCATCCGGGCAAATATTATCAGTTCCCGGAAAAGCATGATTCTTCTTGTTGTTGAAGAAGATTTACCGCCACGTAAAAAACACACTGAATCATGAACCAGCTTACCGATTCCTTCGGCAGAACCATGAGATACCTTAGATTATCAGTGACGGACCGCTGTAACCTGAGGTGTTTCTATTGTATGCCGCACGAGGGGATCGACTTCCTGCCCAAAAATCAGCTTCTGACGTATGAAGAATTGCTGAGGCTTACGTCACTATTGGCAGGGATGGGG
>JBGSYX010000477.1:0-14813 GCA_041750735.1 Cyclobacteriaceae bacterium | reverse complement strand
TGCTGCCATGGCTTCCAAATTGACTTTCGTTATTGTAGGATTATGGTGGATGGGATTTGCTCAAATATCCTTTTACTATTTACCAAAAGATAGCCAAGACAAGAAATCCGTAATTAAACTATTAACGCACGGGTATCGTGAGATTTTGGCTGTATTCAAATCACTCGGTCTATACCACGCACTTTCCAGGTTTCTGCTGGCTTTTTTCTTTTACAACATGGGCGTGCAGACGGTCATTTATATGGCAGCGCTTTTTGGGGACAAGGAACTTGGTTTATCGGCAAATGATATGATCATGACAATACTGATAATCCAAGTAGTAGCGATTGCTGGGTCATTTCTTTTTGCGAAAATTTCAGAACGTAGGGGAAATAAATTCGCATTGCTAACCATGGTTTTTGTATGGATTGGCATTTGTGTATTTGCCTTTTTTGTTCAAAATAACATACAATTTTTTATTCTGGGTTCTGTAGTTGGAATAGTCATGGGTGGAATACAATCTTTGAGCAGGGCGACCTATACTAAATTAATTCCAGCTACCACAAACAGCTTCACGAGTTACTTTAGCTTCTATGATGTGGTTGAGAAGTTGTCAGTTGTGACAGGCACGTTAGCTTATGGTCTTATAGAGCATATCACCGGTAGTATGAGGAACAGTACGCTCGCCCTTGCGATATTTTTTGTAAACGGATTTGTGGTCTTATCAAGTGTTGCAATCCCTGTTAAGAAATCTGTTAATACATAAAGTATATTTTTTACTGTTCAGAAAGAAAATGGCATTATGAGGCACTGCGAATGAATGAATTAATATTTCCCCAGGTAAAGCTGACTCTTAGTATTGAGCATGGGAAAACGGTGGTTTTCGATTTCCTTAGGAAAAAGAACATCGTATTGACTCCAGAAGAATGGGTGAGGCAGCATCTGATACATTATTTGGTACATGTAAGGGGATATCCAAAATCCCTTATTTCAGTTGAAGACGGCTTACGCTACTCAGGAATGAAGAAGCGCAGCGATGTAGTTGTTTATGATAAGGCAGGTGCGGTATATATGCTGGTTGAATGTAAATCACCACGAGTGAGAATGCATCAAAAATCCATGGAACAACTTTCATTATACAATCAACATTATAAGGCGCATTACATTGCCTTGACAAATGGACTTTCCCTTTTAGTGTATCAAATGGATTATGATACTCGACACTTCAATCTCCAGAATGATATACCCGATTACAAATAGAAAAGCCGGATAAATCCGGCCTCTCATTTAATCTTTAATAAAAATTGTAGTTATCCCAGGAAGCTGAGCAAGATACCTGCTGCAACAGCTGAGCCAATAACTCCCGCCACATTCGGGGCCATAGCATGCATCAGCAAATGGTTTGTTGGGTCAGCTTTCAAACCCTCCATTTGTGAAACCCTCGCACTGTCTGGCACTGCAGAGACACCGGCAGAACCGATAAGCGGATTTATTTTATTTTCGCCTTTCAGGAAGAGGTTCATTACTTTGGCAAACATCACACCACCAGCGGTGGCTACCATAAACGACAAGGCACCCAATACAAAAATCAAAATTGATTCAGGTTTAAGAAAAACATCTGCCTGAGTTGAGGCACCTACGGTAAGACCTAATAGAATTGTCACGATGTCGATCATTTGATTCCTTGCAGTATTGGCTAACCGTTCTGTTACACCGGATTCCTTTAAGATATTTCCAAAGAATAGTGTACCTAATAGAGGAAGCGCGCTTGGTGAAATAAATGTTGTAAGCAGAAGTCCAATGATAGGAAACATGATCTTTTCAGTCCTGGAAACAGCTCTAGGTGGTTTCATGCGAATCTTACGCTCATCTTTTGTCGTGAGCAATCGCATTATTGGCGGTTGAATCACGGGCACCAAGGCCATATACGAGTATGCCGCAATAGCAATGGGGCCGATGAGGTTTTTGACCGTGGTACCATCGGATAGTATGTTGACACCATTGGCGAGTTTCGATGACAGGAAAATAGCCGTAGGTCCATCTGCGCCTCCAATAATACCGATAGCTCCGGCCTCTGCAGCATGAAAACCAAGCGCTAAAGCGCCCAGAAAAGTCGCGAAGATACCAATCTGAGCTGCAGCGCCGAGTAAAAGCAACTTCGGATTGCTTAGCAGCGTAGAGAAATCGGTCATGGCACCAATTCCCAGGAATATCAATGGCGGGTAAATGCCTTTCACAACACCAAAATAAAGGTAATTCAACACGCTGCCACTTTCGTAAATACCAACCTGAAGCCCGCCGCTTAACATAAAAGGTATGTTTCCAATTAAAATTCCAGTGCCGATAGGAACAAGAAGCAATGGTTCGTAATCATACTTTATTGCCAGAAAAATGAATATTAGTCCTATGAGGATCATCACCCCATGCCCAACCTTCATATTGACAAATCCAGTATAACTCCAAAAAATTCGTAGGCCGTCAAATACTCCGATTGATTTCTCTGCATGGGGTACTTTGGCAGAAGTATCCGATACAATGGTTGTTTGTTCGTTTTTACTGACAGTCGAATCTGGATTGGAACTTTGAAAAAATGAGGTAAGCACCGAGAGAACAACGACTATCCCGATAACTGTTAATAGCCTTTTCATAATTATCCGATTTCTGCTAGTACATCGCCCTGGAGCACCGATTTGCCTTCCATCGCGAAGATGCTTTTAACAGTGCCATCCTGTTCGGCGAGGATATTGTTCTCCATTTTCATAGCCTCCATGGTCATAATTACCTGGCCTTTTTTCACGGTGTCACCTACCTTCACTTTAATGAGAATTATAATTCCCGGAAGTGGCGATTGCACCTTGTTGAGGCTGACGGCGGGTTTCAGGCTGTCAATCTTTGTGATCGGCTGGGCAGATCGAACGAGTTTAGGAGTCTTTGCAGCTTTGATTTCCTGTGAAACCTCCACCTGAAAGATTGACCCGTTTACTTCAACTTCTGCAATATTATCTTCAAAAGAATGCACCTGAACATCGTATGCATTTCCCTGAATTTTAAACTTAAACTTTTTCATTTTTTAAAATCTTTGGTTGAGACCTCTTGTAACACTATAAATTTTAGAACTCCACGGTGAGTAGCGTTTGGATATTTTTTCAATCGTCAACACGGTTTTTTCATCATCGTGCATTTCATTAAAATAAAGAAACAATGCGGCGCTTATAGCAGCGCCAACATCTACAGAAACCATGTTCGCCGGTGCAGGCAATACTTCCTCCTTCGTTTTTTTCTTGATGCGCATCCTGTTGATCAATTCCAGGGCGAGGGGGAGGAGTTTAAACGCATAGTAAAGTCCCGAGAGCGATATAAATACAATCACATACCCAATAAGCGCAATAGTCAGGCTTTCAGCTGTGATTTTTGATAAGTCGAAAAGAATTTCTCCTGTGATAAACATAGCCTTATCGTTTAGAGCGGTATATTGGAATGTTTCTTCGGAGGATTGACATCCTTTTTAGTAGCCAGCGTCTGCAGCGCACGGATCACTCTGAAGCGCGTATTGCGAGGCTCGATGATATCGTCGATGAAACCGTATTTCGCCGCCTGATATGGGTTAGCAAATTTGGCTTCGTATTCCGATTCCTTCTCCAGGATGTATTTTGAGCGTTCTTCATCGTCTTCTATTTCACGGATTTTTGTGCCTTCCAATACTTCTACGGCACCTTTGGCGCCCATTACGGCGATTTCCGCAGTCGGCCATGCATAGTTAATATCACCTCGTAGCTGTTTGCAGCTCATCACATCGTGTGCACCACCATATGACTTTCTCAGCGTCACCGTAACCTTAGGAACAGTTGCCTCGCCATAAGCAAAAAGTAGTTTGGCGCCATGAATAATGATACCGCCAAGCTCCTGGCTGCTGCCTGGCAAAAATCCAGGGACATCTACCAGTGTTACTATAGGAATATTGAATGCATCGCAGAACCGGACGAATCTGGCGGCTTTACGCGATGCGTTGATATCGAGCACACCGGCAAGAAAACTGGGCTGATTTGCGACAATACCTACTGACATCCCATTAAATCGGGCAAAGCCAATAATAATATTTTTAGCGTAATTACGCTGAACTTCGAAAAATTCGTGTTCATCGGCTATGGCATGAATCACATCAAGAATGTCATACGGCTTATTGCTGGCTTCGGGGATGATTTCATTAAGAGAATCTTCAAGACGATCAATCGGATCGGTGTTTTCTAGTAATGGCGGTTCTTCCAGGTTGTTCGATGGCAGGTAGCTAAGCAGCTTCCTGATAAGTAGCATACCCTCTTCTTCATCATTGACAAGAAAATGGGCTACTCCCGATTTAGTTGCGTGAACATTAGCGCCTCCAAGATCCTCGGTGGTAATATCTTCACCTGTTACTGTTTTTACGACTTTTGGGCCTGTTACAAACATATAGCTTGACTTATCGCTCATGAGGATGAAGTCAGTCAGCGCGGGTGAGTATACCGCACCACCAGCACAAGGGCCATAAATGGCCGAAATTTGAGGAATAACCCCACTGGCCATAATGTTGCGTTGGAATATTTCTGCATACCCTGCAAGGCTTCGTACACCTTCCTGTATCCTGGCGCCACCGCTATCGTTGAGGCCTATCACCGGAGCTCCGACTTTCATGGCCTGATCCATCACCTTGCAAATTTTGTTGGCAAAGGTCTCCGAAAGAGAGCCTCCGAAAACCGTAAAGTCCTGCGAAAAAACAAAGACAATGCGACCATCGATAGTTCCATGTCCTGTGACGACACCATCTGACAAAAACTGTTGATTTTCCATCCCAAATGATTTGGTACGGTGAGTTACGAACATATCGTATTCCTCAAAACTTCCTTCATCAAGAAGTAGGTTTATACGCTCCCGTGCAGTTAGCTTTCCTTTTTCATGTTGAGACGCGATGCGTTTTTCACCACCGCCAAGACGTGCCTTAGCACGCATCTCAATCATTTCTTTTATTTTTTGTTGGTTTTTCATGTTACACCTATTGCTTATATTATTTTTTAGGTTCTTCGCAAAGTTCGGTTAATACCCCAAAAGTAGATTTCGGATGAAGGAAGGCTATATTGAGGCCTTCTGCTCCGGCACGTGGTTTTTCATCGATGAGTTTTACACCTTTTGCATTCAATTCGTCGAGCGAATCCTGCAATCCTTCTACCGCAAAAGCAATGTGGTGAATACCTTCACCGCGTTTTTCTAAAAACTTTCCAATTGGACCATCTGGTGAAGTAGATTCGAGCAGTTCGATCTTTGTTTGTCCGACTTTGAAAAATGCGGTCTTCACCTTTTGGTCTACTACCTCCTCAACGGAATAGCACTTGAAACCAAGCACTTCTTCATAATACTTAATGGATTCTTCGAGATTTGCTACCGCAATTCCCAAGTGTTCAATGTGAGTTGCCTTCATGTTATTGTGGATAGAAAATGATGTATTCGGGATCACAAAACTCCTCATATCCATTCAGGCAAACCATGATTATCGTCACATTTTGGACTGATTATTATCCTACTAATAATGGAATAGATCTAGTTATTATATAAAGAAATGCCATTTTATTCATGGACTATTGATTAAAAAATGACAATTGTAAAACTGAAATTGATGGAGTTGATTTATAAAAACGAAGTTTGAATTTTTTCCGGGTTGGTTAGTAGGATTTCAATAAAACAATAGCACTCGGGTAGATTTTTGAATTCCTTCTGAAACATTTAACATTTATTAACATACAGTCTCTTCAACGTTTTGAACATTACATGTATCTTTGCGTTAATAAAAGTTATCTGACACTATGGTGGTGTAGAGGTATCGATAAAATTATAATGTTGATTGTACACTAATTTTCAATGAAGCGGATCTGGGTTATTGCTTATTTTTTATTCGTCAGCGCGTTAGCAGCCAATGCCCAGAGCAATGCGACCATTGAATTACCTAATGTTGGCAAGCAGAGTTTGAAGCAACCCTTCAATGTCGAATTATTTCCTAATCCATCGGTAGATTATTTGAACATAGCGGTATCTGATCCGGAATTAAAAAATCCCCAGTTCGAAATGTTTACCGTGATTGGCAACAAGCTATCATTTGATGTGGAAAAAGAAGGCAGTACCAATTATAAAATAAATGTTCAGGATTTCTCTCCTGGCTATTATCTGCTAATCGTTCGCGATCCGGTGTCAAGGATGAACCGCGCTTTTAAGTTTCGGAAACTCTGATAGATTAAAAATCAGCATTTCCCGGTGTTCTGGGGAATGGGATTACATCTCTTATGTTTTTCATACCGGTTACAAATACCATTAATCGCTCGAAACCTAATCCGAAGCCACTATGCGGGGCTGAGCCGAATTTGCGGGTTTCCAGATACCACCACATGCTTTCCTCCGGAATACCAAGCTCCTTAATACGGTTATGCAATACGTCATAGCGTTCTTCGCGCTGCGATCCTCCGATGATTTCACCAATGCCGGGGAACAAGATGTCCATCGCCCGAACGGTTTTACCATCCTCATTTTGCCTCATGTAAAAGGCTTTTATTGCCTTTGGGTAATTATATAGAATTACAGGTTTTTTAAAGTGTTTTTCCACCAGAAAGCGCTCGTGTTCCGATTGCAGGTCAGCACCCCACTCCTCGATCAAATATTTAAACCGTTTCTTTTTATTAGGAGTGCTATTTTTCAATATTTCAATGGCTTCGGTATAAGACACCCGCTCAAATGAATTCTGCAATATGAAATTTAGTCGATCTAGAAGGCCCATTTCACTTCGTTCGTCTTGCTTCATTGCACTTTCTTCCTCAATTAAGCGCTGACTAAGAAACTCCAGGTCATCTTTGCAATGCTCCAGCGCATACCGGATCAGGAATTTCAAAAAATCTTCGGCAAGATCCATATTGTCTTCCAACTCATAAAAGGCCATCTCCGGCTCTATCATCCAGAATTCTGCGAGGTGCCTGGAAGTATTGGAGTTTTCTGCACGAAAGGTAGGACCGAAGGTGTATATATCTGATAAAGCCATTGCCCCAAGTTCACCTTCGAGTTGCCCAGATACGGTGAGGTTGGTTTCCCTGGCGAAGAAATCTTGTTTGTAATCTACTTTGCCATCTTCGGTCAATGGAGGATTTTTTAGGTCGAGTGTAGTCACTCTGAACATCTCTCCGGCGCCTTCAGCATCTGAACCGGTAATGATCGGTGTGTGAAGGTTATAAAACCCTTTTTGATTAAAATAACTATGAACAGCGAATATCATTGCGTGCCTAATCCGGAGGACGGCGCTAAAGGTGGCAGTTCGCGGACGAAGATGAGCGATCTCTCTCAGAAACTCCAGTGAGTGTTTTTTCGGTTGTAATGGATATTCGTCGGGATTAGCTGGGCCGAGGACTTCTATATTTTCAACCAACAAATCTACTGCCTGGCCGCTGCCCTGGGAAGCAGCCAATTTTCCCATCACCGAGACACAGGCACCGGTAGTAACCAGTTTTAGTACTTCCGAAAGGGGACCCTCCGATTCCGCAACTGCCTGGATATTCTTTATTGTTGAGCCATCGTTAATGGCAATAAATGTTACGTTTTTACTGCTTCGCTTTGTGCGTACCCAACCTTTCACATTTACCGTAGCGCCAAACTCAGGATTTGCAATAAGGCCACGTATTTTTATTCTTTTAATCATATGAGTTGATCATTCTAAATCGAGGCGCAAAGTTAATAAAAGAATGTTTGCTGCCTGATCATTCAAAGAAATATTGAAACTATGGTTCTAAAGCCATTTTTATAGAATGAAGTCTGAGGTAATTCTATTAAATTTGAACCGATAGATTACAGCTATGCAAAGATTAGGTTTAATCCAGACGCTTAGTCAGAAACTTTCACCTCAGCAGATTCAGTTCATAAAACTGCTTCAGGTTCCTACTATGGAGCTGGAAGCAAGGATAGAAGAGGAATTAGAACTAAATCCTGCATTGGAAGAAGGACAAGAAGAGCCAGATGAACAGACTGCAAGTGAGGATGAATTCGAAGAAAGAAATGAATATGATGAAGAGATTAACTTCGAAGAGTACCTTCAGGATGACTATGCCGGCTACAAAATGCAAGGCGATGGGAATAATCCAGATGATGAAGACCGCGAAATCCCCATAGCCACTTCCTCAACTTTGATCGATCAGTTGCATGATCAGCTGGGTTTTCTCAGGCTGGATGAAAGACAATTAAAAATTGGCAAGCAGCTCATCGGCAGTATTGAGAATGACGGTTATATCCGCAGGGAACTTGATGCTATAATCAATGATTTGGCCTTTAGTATGAATATTGAGACGGATGCCGATGAGTTGGAGGAGATATTGCGCAAAATCCAGACCTTCGACCCTCCCGGCATTGCTGCGAGAAACCTTCAGGAATGCTTACTTCTCCAACTTGAACGAAGACACGACCACTCTGAAGAAGTAAATATTGCCATCCAGATTATAGAGGATTGCTTTGTTGATTTCACCAAAAAGCACTACGATAAAATCGCCAAGAAGCTCAATATTGAAGATGACGAAATTCTGAAGTCTGCGGTGAATTTGATTACGAAGCTAAATCCTAAACCCGGAGGGTCTTCTGGAGGAATGCTTAAAACACAGTATCTGTTTCCTGATTTCATCCTTACCAATTCGCACGGCAAACTCGACTTGACTTTGAATAGCCGAAATGCACCGGAACTCAGGATTTCGCGATCCTACTCCGACATGATGGATACGTACGATAAGTCAAACAAAAAGGACAAAAGCCTTCGTGAGACAGCTACTTTTGTGAAACAAAAACTCGATGCAGCGAAGTGGTTTATCGATGCTATAAAACAGCGTCAGCATACACTTCTTCATACCATGAAATCAATTGTAAACTATCAGTACGATTTCTTTCTTTCCGGCGATGAATCCAGGTTAAGGCCGATGATCCTGAAGGATATTGCCAATGATATCAATATGGATATTTCCACGGTATCGCGTGTTGCAAATAGTAAATCGGTTCAGACAGAATTTGGAATATATCCGTTGAAGTATTTTTTCAGTGAAGGTATTGCCACGGATTCCGGGGATGACGTGAGTAGTAGGGAGGTAAAACAATCTTTGAAAGAAATGATCGAAAACGAAGATAAACATAAGCCTCTGTCTGATGACCGACTCGAGAAAATGCTGAATCAGAAAGGATATAATATCGCCCGCCGTACAGTTGCTAAATACAGGGAGCAGTTAAACATACCGGTGGCTCGGTTGAGAAAGGAACTATAGTGAGTAAAAGATTTGCTGCGGTCATATCAATCGTCTTTCATCCGCTGTTAATGCCAACTTATCTTTTTTTTCTGATTATCCATTTTGCACCAGCACTCATGCACCCATTGAGGCAGGAGTCGCTCTATGAGATTTTGGCAATTGTTTTCTTGGTTTCTTTCCTAATCCCCTCCATTAGCATTAGTGCCCTGCGATGGACAAAATACATTACAGATTTTAGTCTGTCCGATCGAAAGCAACGGTTCACACCAGTCTTCTTTATCGGATGTTTTTATAGCATAGCGGCATATATGTTCTACACTAAGATTAGTGTCAATCACCTCATATTTGTAGTATTCGCAGTGATAACTGCCCTTATTTTTATGTTGCTGCTCATTACCTTCTTTTGGAAAATAAGCATACATGGAGCTGGAGCGGGAGGAGCGCTTGGAATAATCGTAGCAATCGGTATCGGAAATCCAATCGATGACATAGCCTATCTCCTTGCAGGGGTTGTATTCGTTAGTGGTCTAATTATGTTTGCCCGACTTGCATCCAATGCTCACACACCGGGTCAGGTTTATGCAGGAGCAGCGCTAGGGTTGATCGTCTGCTTCTTCCCGCTATATTTTATAATTTACTAGAAAAGCGCAAGTGAAAGTCCGAAAGTCATCGGGTACATCGTAGTTCCCATGGGTCCATTGTCCTTTTTGAATACCTCGGAAATGCTGTAATAGTAGAATGCATTTAAGCCACCGATGCCGATTTTTGCATAAACGCCATAACGAATTGGATTCAGCTCAAAGCTTTGTTTGTGCTTATCGGTTTTGGATTCACTATAATCTCTGTAGTTAATTTTTGTTTTACTATCAAACAGAAAGCCTAATTTACCGCCGAGCGTAATTTTAAATGAATGCTTCGGATCATTTTTTAGTAGTCTCCAGCGTAATTCGAGGGGAATGTCGAAATAGTTCGGATTTATCTGCGACTTTTTGAATTGCGCATTTGGCCCATAGATGCTATCGAGAGGGATAAATTGTAATTCGCGATTCTGAAGATCATCGAGTCCGTAGCCAATGGTTATATCACCCGCAAACGTATATTTTTCGGTGCCAATACCCAGTCCTGGATGTACAGAAAAGGCAGATTTACCAATATTAATGTCATACAGGTAATAAGCATTGAAGGTACGGCTTCTCATAGTATTAAAACTATATCCGGCAGGATGATCCTGCATCCAGTTGAATCCGAATTCAATGATGAGATCACCGGGGATATCTGGTCGACCAGCTTTTTCAGTAATGATTTTTGATGCGCGGTTAGCCTTTGTATTTTTTGGTGTCGCCTCTTGAGCGTGTGCATTAGAGGAGAGCAATGAAAAAATCAGGAGTGTTATTATGATTATTGCAGTGCTTTTCTTCATATGTATTAGTTTCAGGGCCAAATATAATGTTTTTAGCTGGATGACAATATTTTCTTTTGTAACGGAAATTTATTCTCTACATTTGCGACCGCATTAAAAAAAATGCTTTTGGACCTGTAGCATAATTGGATAGTGCACCTGACTACGGATCAGGAGGTTGGGGGTTCGAATCCCTCCAGGTTCACATTGAAAATCAAGCACTTACGAAGAAAATTGTAAGTGCTTTTTTTATTAGGTCCAACAAAAGGTCCAACAAACTCGTTTCTGACATCAGAATTAATTGCACAGATGAATTCCGGATTTTTTCATTTCTCACAATTCTACTCCTTCCTTTACGCCAAGCCTCGCCCGAATCTTTTTTGAATAGTGATCCGGGGAAAATGAAGAATAAAGATTAAAGAATGAAGGAGGCAGAATAAAGCAGACACACATTTGCTTAAAAACACTTTTCTAATGCAAATCCAGTGCTACAGCAAGAGTATTATATATTTTTGATATAACGTCGTTTTTTGAATAGCTCAATCCATAGGGTTGAAATTAAACCAATTATAAGTGGCAATAAAAATTCTTTAGGTGTAAGGCGGTTTATCATAAAAATAGTATTCAAAAAAGGTATGTAATTTATTAGCAATAACAATAATGAGGAAATTCCAATTATCAGAGGGATTAAGCGGTTCTTTATTTGGATGGTTTTAAGGATGTTTACTTTAAATGAGCGATTTACAAGAGTGAGGAATATATTTGAAAAAATTAAGGTACTAAAGACATAAGCTCGTATGTTCTCTTCCCCGCCCCCTTTGGTTTTGGCAAAATAGCCCGCAACCACACAACCTAATGTAATGATTAGCCCTTGTAGAATCGTCAACCAAAGTTCTGACTTTTTTAGCAGATTTTTATTCGAAGAGTCTGAAGGCTTCGATAGGTATTTTTCAGCCAGAGGTTCATTTTCGTATATAATTGAACATGTTGGACCCATAATCAACTCAAGAAAAATAACATGAATAGGGGTGAATAACATAGCTGGAAGCCAGCCCAAAAATATTGGTAAGGTTACTAAAAGAATAATTGGAATATGAATTGAGATGATATATCTAAAGGCTTTTTTCAGATTTTCATTTATTCGCCTGCCTAAGAAAATAGCATCAATCATTTTTGCGATATTGTCACTTGAAAGAATTAGCCCTGCGGCTTCTTTAGCCACTTCAGTACCTCTTTTACCCATTGAAATACCAATATGGGCAGCTTTAAGGGCAGGAGCATCATTTACGCCATCCCCAGTCATGGCAACTATTTCACCACTGCTTTTAAACGCTTCAACAATCTTAAGCTTTTGTTCGGGTGATATTCGGGCGAAAATGTGACTGGTAACAACAGCCTCTTTTAGCTGAATTTCATCCATTGCCTGAACTTGAGTTCCTGTAACAATTTTATTGGTTTTTATGCCGGTGATTTTGGCAATAGCTTCAGCAGTTTCCGGATAATCACCAGTAATCATTACGACCCTTACGCCTGTCTGATAGAACTTTTTAACCACCTGTAGGATGTGTTCGTCAGGTGGGTCGAAGAATGTAATCAGCCCAAGAAACTCAAAGTTTATATCCTCTTGCTTTTCAGGTAAGGATGAACCTGTCCAACTGCCTTTAGCTACACCGAGTACTCTTAGCCCTTTTTTGGCATACTCCTGTCCTTTAGCTAAAACCCCCTCCGTTTCCGTTGAATTTAGTTTACATAAACTGACAATTCCTTCTAAAGCACCTTTACAAGCAAATATTCTATCTCCTTTGGCATTTCCAAAGATATGGGTCATGACGGGCGGCCTACCCGAAAGAGGGAACTCTTTAATCATTTTAAACTGTGCCCTTTGATCCACTTTTGTGTATTGACCAAATATTTCGTGAATGGATTTTTCCATTGGGTCAAACGGTGTTTCTTCACTCGCCCACATAGCAAATTCCAGCACTTCGGATTCTTTACCCTTTAGCTCATAGCTTATTTCCTGCTTTTTAATAAAATCAAAAATGTGGGTCACTTTCATCAGGTTTTGGGTTAAAGTGCCGGTTTTATCTACACAAATAACTGTTGCAGCACCAAGCGTTTCAACGGTTCTTGGACTTTTTGCTATAATTCCGATTTTCAGAAGTCGGTATGCTCCAAGGGCCATAAAAGTAGAGAGTGCCACAGGCAATTCTTCGGGCAGTACTGACATGGCCATGGCAAGCCCATGCAATAACCCATGAAGTAAGCTTCCACTTTCCCAAGTATAGTAAGCCCAAACAAACAAAAAGGCGAAGCTTCCAAAAAGTACCATTATCCTAACGAAATGGGCTACTTTCAGTTCTAAAGGGGATTTGGTATGGCCAGCCTCTTTTACTAGCTTTCCTATGCCAGATAAGGTAGTGTTCTTACCAACAGCATTCACTTTGGCATAACAATATCCACCCACAACCAGCGTGCCCTGTATAATCTGGTCTCCGACTTGCTTATCAAGTGAAATTGACTCACCCGTTATTATGGCTTCATTGACTGAAAAGTCATAGGAAGATATTACCTCTGCATCAGCGGGTATTATTGTTCCCTCTTCGCAAATAATTACGTCTTGTGTTACAATTTCCTGTGATGGTAGCTCAAGAGTCTCCCCAGACCTAACGACTTTTGCTTTGCTAGAAGTGATTTTGTTCAAGGCTTTCACGGCCCGCTGGCTTCTGAAATTTTGGAAAACATCTATTCCTGCCACAAAAGCAAGAGCGGAAAGCATCGTGAAAGCCTCTGCCATTTCACCTAACACAAAATATACTGCGCAGGCTACCATTAGAAGAATAAACATTGGCTCAGTCACGACCGAAAATAATATCTTCCTAAGCAGATTTTCCTTTTCCACGCCAACATTAGCGCCATGAAGTGACCTTTGCTCTTCTACTTCGTCATATGAAAGACCAGTTATTTTTTGGTTACTACTTTCTGTCAAAATCTATAGTGTTGTTCGAGGTAATAAAAAATCTTTTGATAGGGTTATCAATTGGACAGGTTTTTTTATTGCGATATGACATTTTGGCTATCACCACTAAGGGCTTTTAAAACTCTATTGTCTACCTTGACCAAATAAAATGCCAAGATAATACTTTATACTTACGTGTATCCTGTAACTGGCCAAACTTTTTGTATGCTCCCAGCACAGGCAACTGGCATTGAAGATTCCGATATTTACTGAGGGTGAAATGTCGGTTCCGAAGGATTTCGACATCACCTCCAAGGGGGAGTAGCCCCATGAATTATTAGCAAAGGGCAAAGCATGATATATATCTAGCTTGATTTGTTAAAGTATTCATTGACCCGGTTCTTATCCGCGATTGGGGCATGATCCTTAACCAATTTTTAATTATGTTGAAAACCGTTTAAAACGATAACCAACCTTAAATCCTATTTACACACTTTGTGGGATAGTGTCAAAGCTGACAAATATAAAGGCCTTCTGGTTGGATTTTTTATTGGCAATTCGAAGCATCGGGATTAAAAATATTCGCAAAATCCTTGATCGGGATGTCCTTCATCAAACAGAACTAAACTTAAGGTTTTTCCTTGATTGATGGTCTATAAAGGTTCTGTTACGATTTTTCTGTCTTTATAAAGAAATTTATAAGATCAATTGCCAGCTAAATATTTTAAGGATTCAATCGACAAAATATGTCGGTATGGGAATTTTATATTAGCTACTGATGTTATTAAATGTATACTTCATACTTTTCTTGTGGTTCATACAAAAGCACGAAATTTACTTTTCACTTCTTTATTCACAGCTGTTACTGTAGCATTGTTACTCAGTTACAAAGTATTTAACCGGAATATATCAAAATCAGATTTTACTGCTGAAATCGGGGATGTTTCATCAGATGGCTATGTTGGCTCTCGTAGTTGCCGTGAATGTCATGAACGTTTTTATGATCTTTGGTCGCCCTCACATCATGGAAAAGCCATGCAGCCAGCCTCAGATGTGGTTCTGACTAAGGATTTGGTATTGCCGGAGGCACCATTGAAAGTCGGGGAACACTGGTTTGAAGTGATATTTGACGGAAATGAATTGACGATGATCGAAAAGGAAAGTCAGGATGGGGGGAAGGAAATCAATCGTTATAAGG
>JBGSYX010000476.1:0-6668 GCA_041750735.1 Cyclobacteriaceae bacterium | reverse complement strand
AAAGAACTTAGTGATCTATGTGTAGCCCGAAGGCTGATCATGTCAATTTTGTGCTTCCTGATCCGACTCTTTCTTTTCTACTTCCAACTTCGTGTCGTGATTGGGAGTGCAAAGGTAAAACCTTTTTTTACTCCTGCAACTTTTTCGCGTAAAAAAAATACTAAAAAAAATTAAATTAAATAAGTGGCATGTAATCAGTAATATAAGGTCTCAAAATTATTCTGCAATTTTTGGCTTTTGTAACAACACCATTGTATAAAACAACAATGATCATTATTTATCCCTGGGATTTGAGACAATTTATGATAAAACTTTTCAATCTTGAATTCATATTCCTTATCGATTAATTTCAAACGCTGAGCATTGTACTAGCCTTCTGGTCCCGGATTCAGTAAAATTTTTAAAGCCTGAATCCCTCTATTTAGCTTTCAACTTCAGGAATTAAGAATGGATAGCTAAAGCAATAATATACAACAAAATGCGTATTGATTCGCCCCTGACAATTGGTGTAACTTTGAGTTGATAATTAAAAATACTTAAGCTATGAAGAAAGTACTATTTACATTTCTTTTCCTGATGTATTTGACACCGACAGTGTGGGCCATATATATTCCGCAATCCGAGGCACAACAAATTGCCTGGCCATTTACCGGATGAACGATCCTTCGGGATATACTATTACCTTTTAAAGGCGGACGATAACGTGGCGACCAATAAAGTAATAAAAATGCGATGACCTTTTATTAACCTCTTAAAATAACCAACATGAAAAAATCATTACTTATTGTCTGTGGCTTAGCAATAGCAGCTGCAGTTGAGGCACAGATTATCCATGTGCCTGAAGATTATCCCACGATCCAGCAAGGTATCAACGCCGCTGCATCAGGCGATACCATTCTGGTAGCTGAAGGTACCTATTACGAAAATATCAACTTCCTGGGCAAAAAGCCACTCATCGTAACCAGTGAGTTTCTGATGGATGCCGACACCAACCATATATCCAATACTATTATCAATGGTAGCCAACCAGCAAATCCTGATAGTGGTTCAGTTGTAATTTTTACATCAGGGGAAGATACTACATCTGTACTATGTGGATTTACTATCACTGGCGGCACAGGAACATTTTTAGCTGCAGCCGGAAATGGCAGAGCCGGAGGAGGCCTTTTTATAACCGGATCAGGTGGCAAATTGCTGAATAATCACATTGAGAACAACTTCGTTTACAACGAGGGCTGGGTATCCGGGGGTGGCATTACTGCAGCAGGGCCGGATGTTCCACTTGAGTGGCTGGTTTTACGAAATAACAGGATAAATAACAACCAGGCAATTAGTGAAAACGATCTTGCAGATGGCGGTGGTTTTTACGGATCCTATAACCTGATTTTAAAGGACAATCAGATTTCTTACAACAGGGCTGATGGATATTTGGGAGGTAATGGAGGTGGTGTAGTAGTTATAGGTTCGGGGCCCATTGAAATAGATATCAGTGAAAATGAGATAACTCATAATGAAGCTGAAGCAACAACAGGTACAATGAATTACAATGCATTGGGAGGCGGAATAAGTTTACTATTTGATATTACAGGGCATGTCTCAGATAATGTTATTTCATACAACCGTATAAATGCTCCTGGTAATCATGTCAGCCATGGAGCCGGTGCATTCATAGAGTATATTACCTCGAATGGTTTTGTATTTGAAAATAATATTGTCAACCAAAATTTTGCTATTACCACACAAAATTGCCATGGAGGTGGTTTGTCTCTATATAGATCAGGAGGATTGTATCAGAACAATGTTATTCAAAATAATTCCGTCTCGCATGCAGGAGGAATCAATATTATGGAATCCAAAGAGGTCAGTGACACTGCTATATTAATCAACAATACGATAACCGGTAATTCAGCAACCTTCGGTGGCGGCATCGAAGCTATAGTGTCGAATGTGGTGCTGATAAATACAATTATCTGGAATAACACAGCATCTTATGGAATCTCTATCCGCAACGGGGGAAGTAACCTCGAAGTCCGTTACTCTGATGTGGAAGGCGATGATGCCTGGCCTGGCGAAGGCAATGTATTGTGTGCCCCTCAGTTCCTTGCCGATGGATACCATCTCGATTATACCTGTATGCTTTTGAATAAAGGAATATCAAGCATTGTAATTGATAGTGTTACCTATAACAGTCCCCAGTATGATATTGACGGCGATTTACGACCCTATTGGGGTGAAGCCCCCGAAATTGGCGCCGACGAATTGCTCACTGCAGAGCCAATTGGCAAATTAATTTCACCCAGCATAGATATTTATCCTAACCCGGCTTCTGAAAAGATAAATATTGAACTCACCGGTGAGAAATTCAATGCTAAGAATTCAGTTTCAGTCCTTGACATAACCGGCCAGGAATTAATCCTGCAAAAGGTAACCGGCTCAAAAACAGAAATTGACATTAGTTCCCTTCCGGCGGGAGTTTATTTCATTAGACTGGTTGGTAACGACCATATTGCCCCGCTGGGAGTAGGGAAGTTTGTAAAATATTAAAACAGTGGAAATAAAAAAGTTAGTTCTTTTTATACTGGGAGTGGCCTTCAGCCACTCCTTTGCTTTCTCAAAGGGCTGCCTGACCGAAGGCATCAGCTTCACAGTAATTCTGTCATCTATTAAATGTACAATTCGTAGCATTTATAAGCGGCCAGATGCAACATTCCTGGCATTTTGCCTTATCTTTACGTAACAAATTTCCCCTGATCCATGGGCAGCATCAAGCAATCGCTCCGCCGGATACCGTATTGGGCTTACCTGCTCGTGTTAATGGTCATTTCTGTAAATCTTGTTTACTTTTATTACTTAAACCTGCTTCCTGTCAGTGGTGAAACCACAGAGTTCATCAATGGCCACTATATCATCAGCTCTATCAGTGAGGACAGTCCTGTCAGCCGGACGGAAATAAAGATCGGTGATACCCTTGTTTCATGCAATGGATACCCTTTTTCAGAATGGATATCATGCTATCACGGGTCAAAAGCCGGAGATACCCTGATTGTCGGCATCCTCCGCAATAACCAGGTTGCCGGAATACCGGTCATTATTGATTCCTACCATCCGGCGGCATCCGGTATAAACCTTTCGATCTTTTTCTTTTTTATCCTTTTCAGCATCAGTAGTTTATATCTTCTTGTCAGATGTCCTAAAGAAAAAACAGTCAGGTTGTTTTTTATCTACATACAGTTCCTGGTAATTGCGTCTGCAAATCCGACATTCCTGCCCATACCCGGGATACTTCCCGTAATTGCTAATACAGTATTTATTTTCACAGGCGGATTCTATGGCATCGTGTTAATTCATTTTCATCTGCTTTATCCAATGCCGGCCAGGATACTAAACAGGTTCAGGTATTTTCCCGCAGTCTTTTATGTTGCCGGAGCAATCAGCTCTGTAAATATGCTGGTCAGCTATCTCAAGTGGGTTTATTTTCCTTCCGTCGAAGAGAATGCTGCCTTTATGCTGGATCTCAAATATGGACTTTTCATGGCAACTTCCGTTCTTTTAATCGCCCTGATTGTTGCAATTTATCAGTTCATCACCATCAAAAATACACTGGCACGGAATCAGCTCAAATTGCTGATCATCGGCACTTTCTGTGTTTTTCTGCCAATCGCAATATTTACTTTTTTTTACAATTGGATCGTTCGGATCTCATGGCCATACTTTGTAGAAACCATGTCGATTATTGGCAATGCAATACTGATCATCTGTATTCTGATTGCGATTTTTCGTTACCGCATCTGGGACGTTGAGGTCATTATCCGCAAAGTTATCCTGTATATGGGCGCCACGCTGGTCATTGTGCTTACTTATCTTCTTGTGATCTGGTTTGTAGATCGGTTGACCATCCGAATGACCGACTTTACCCGTTTTCTGATCCTGGGATTCTCCGTAATTATATTTCTTTTATTAAGAGACCGCATTCAGCAACTGATCGACCGCCTTTTTCACCGGGAAACGTATGATTCAGCGACGGTTGTTTCCGATTTTGAAGCAAAGCTTTCGGGGATTTATCAATCGGATGAACTGAAACAAAAAATCGTTCAAAGTCTCGATGATATTTTCCATTTCAAATCGTTTGGTTTCATGCTGAAGAAATACGGGCTGACCTATGAACCTGCCTTTGTTTTCGGTACAGAATCGCCGGTAACAAAATCAATCAGTGAGATCAACCCCGAACTTGAGAAGCGGCTTCAAAAGGCGAAGGTCTTTTCTCCGGAAGAGCTGCATCATAAACCTCCCATCCTGAATGAAACAAATGGTGAACTGGTGGTGCCCCTGATCTCGGATGGCCTGCCAAACGGTTTCTTTATCTGCGGACAAAAAAAGTCGGAGCGGATTTATTCGCAACAGGATATCAGCATTCTTTCGCTGCTGGCCCGCAGGGTGACAGCGCTCCTTCATACCGCTAGCCTCTATCAGAAAGACCTTGACCGGCAACTGATGCTGGAGCGTGAGCGTGCCCGGATTTCGCAGGACATGCATGACGATATTGGTGCTGGCCTTACCAAAATTGCCATGATCAGCGAAGCGCCTGTTAAATCCAATGATAAAGTGAACGAATCCGGCGAACGGATGGCACGTGTGGCTTCATCGGCAAGGGAGATGATCTCAAGGCTGAATGTGATCGTTTGGGCGCTGAACCCGAAAAACGATAACCTTGACGGCCTGATTGCATACAGCAGGCGCTATTTCGGCGAATACCTCGATAATATGGGGATCAGCTTTACAACCGATGTGCCGGATGCAATACCCGAAATCTCCTTGTCGCCCGATACGCGCAGGAATCTGTTTTATGCCATGCAGGAAGCGATCCACAATGCCGTGAAGCATGGAGCCTGTTCTGAAATCATTCTTGGGGTGAGGATTCTTCTGCAGCGTCTGGAAATTTCGATTACAGATAACGGGAAAGGATTTGACATCACCAAAATTGCTGACGGAGGAAATGGGCTGCTGAATATGAAAAAGCGGGCGGAAGATCTGGGTGCTAGCTTTGAGATTCAGAGCTCACCTGGCAAAGGAACCGTAATAAAGTTGATTGTTAAAATATAGGTAATTCGGGCTAATTAACCGGATTGAAGAAAGGGGAAGTTAAGGATTGGGGCAGAAATGGTTTAATTTGCCTGGTCAGTCGGGTGATTTTTCGAAATTCCCAAAACTTATTCTGAAACATTTTGCACCTTATTCCATTTTAGTTTAACTATTTCGGAGTATAGTGCAAATTTAGCGTGGGCATTTTCTTAAAAAATACAACAAAAAGGGGATTGCAATCCCCGGATTGTCATTGTAACTTTGTGATACAGCAGAATGCCATGGAAAAAATAAAAGTTTTCATCGTAGAAGACGACAAGGAAATGCGGGAAGGGCTGGAACTGATTGTTCAATCCCATCCTTCACTGGAATGCATTGCAACCTGTTCGTCCGGTGAGGCTGCATTGGAAAAAATACCAGGCGCCATTCCAGATATTGTCCTGATGGATATTCATTTGCCGGGTATTTCAGGCATCGAATGCATCAGGCAGTTAAAACCTGCATTACCACTCATACAATTCATGATGTGCACCGTGTATGAGGATGCCGACAATGTATTTGATTCGCTGTGCGCCGGGGCTGCGGGTTATCTTCTTAAAAACAGCCCGCCATCAAAGATTACGGATTCTATTATTGACTTGTACCATGGTGGATCACCCATGTCGTCTACCATTGCCCGAAAAGTCATCCATGCCTTCCAACCAGTTGAAGTGCAGAACACAGAGTTTGATAAACTCACACCCAGGGAGAAGGAACTACTTGATCTTCTCTCCAAAGGGTATCGTTACAAGGAAATTGCAGAAAAGTTGTTTATCAGTTTTGAAACTGTCAGGACTCACATACACAACATCTACGAAAAACTTCATGTCCAGTCGAGGACCGAAGCACTCAACAGGGTCTTCCCGAGGTAATTCTTTGCCTTGCTATATCTTGCTGGCAAGATTAAAAATAGATGGAACCTGGTTTGATTTTTATTCTGATATTATTGAGACTGGATAAGACAGGGGAGCCCTAGAATATTAAAAAAAAAGTCCTGATATGTTTACACATACCAGGACTAATAAAATTCGGCAGCGACATACTCTCCCGGTTTGATCCAGTACCATCTGCGCAGGCGGGCTTATCCGCCTGAGGCGGATCGGAATGGGAAGAGGTATTATGAAGATTCAAATAGATAGAAAACGGGCAAAAAAAAGTCCTGATATGTATACACATACCAGGACGAATAAAAATCGGCAGCGACATACTCTCCCGGTTTGATCCAGTACCATCTGCGCAGGCGGGCTTAACTACTCTGTTCGGAATGGGAAGAGGTGGGCCCCGCCGCTATAGCCACCAAAAGGTTTTAAATATTTTGGTTTTTCTAAAAGGGAAGAAAAAATTGACAATTGAAAGAAAGAAAACACATAGTATCTCACGAAGGAGTTTTTCAACGACAGCAGAAAATTTACGGGTAATTAGTACTGCTCGGCTTTGCCATTACTGACTTTACACCTGCAGCCTATCAACGTCGTAGTCTACAACGACCCTTAAAGGAAGCCTCATCTTGGGCTGAGTTTCGCGCTTAGATGCTTTCAGCGCTTATCTCA
>JBGSYX010000475.1:0-2191 GCA_041750735.1 Cyclobacteriaceae bacterium | reverse complement strand
CCAGACCCAGACAGCGCAGAATGGGATTCGTAGCTCGATGATTTTGTTAATCATCCGGTCACTGAAAGAACCAGTTGAGGATTTTGCTGGCTCCGGTTCGCCAAATTCGCCGACAAAGAGCGGTTTACCAGCCTGATCGGCGGCAAGTTTAGCAATGGTAAGCAACTCTACAGCATCAGAAGAGGTGAAACGAAAATTTTGGGGTTGCTCGTACAAATGCAGAGAAATGAGGTCTAACCCTTCATGTATTTCCTTTATATTTTTAGCTAACTGTCCCGGAGAATCTGGAGTCCAGTCGGGACCATTGGTGGACCATTCCGGTTGGGCGCGTAAATGCTCCGCCGATTTGCGTGGGATCGAAAAACCCGAGCTGATTAAGTGGGAACTGTCTGCTCTCCGGATGACTTCGGCTAACCGTTTGGTAAAGCCGACCATTTCATCGGTGGAAAAATTTCCAACAACCTCACATCCTTGTTGTTTTTGACCCGTGGCGCAGCGATGGGAGTTGTCGAGGTCCGCTAATAAATTGAGTTCATTGGTTAATTCATAGAAAAGAATGGTTTTTCGATCACGGTAGCGGGTGACGAATTCCGTGGCGAATTTTGATATAAGATTCCAGGAAGCACGTTCCGCTCCAGCTTGGACTTTGAACAATGCATTAACAGTTTCATTCCCCATCGCTGGAAATTGTGCAACATTCCACATCAGCACTGGCACGAGTTGCATCCCGCGAATGTCAAGATCGTCCAGCATTGTGTCAACAATAGACCAAAAAGCAGATGGATTTGAACGCCAGAGGTCAAGGTCGCCGCGCTTGTTGGGTGCTGAAGGGGCATAACCGGATATAGCAACCCGTAGCCATCCAACCCCAGCATCACGGGCATCATCCATTGCCTTCCGCGCCATGGCACGGGTCATGAGGCGATAGGCCGAACTGCTATCGCCGCCACTTGCCGTGCCGAGATATTGCATGAAGAGATCAAATTTATTGAGGCCAATAGGTGGTGCAATTGGTATTGAGGCAAAAGTAACATTTGTTATAAATGATAAAAAAAATAGCAATAAAATAGTTGGTGCCAGTAAAATGTTGCGCCGGAATTTAATTATATTGTACAATTGATTTAATTAGTAAATTTTTATATGACGGATATCTTAAGGTATTCTTAAGCAGTGACGAGGTGTTCTGCCCCGCCAATAGCGTGTTTTATCTACATGGCTGCAGTTAAGAGATGCTGTAATCTGTGTTGGTTTAATTTTTCCAATATCAATATAATGCTCATCCATTTTTGCTATCAAATCAATTAAACAACGATCAGTTTCAGAATCGACATTGAAGTTCCATCCAAACCTTCTTCCGACAAACGGTTGGATTATATTTGAGTAACCTAGGAAGAAATCGAAGTGAAAATGCTTAAGAAGTAATGGCATAATGTCTTGGGATCTAATTCCTTCAAAACTTGTTCTTGAAAAATCAATGTTTTGAAATGTCTCTTCTATTTTTCCGTTTCGTCGATCTATTTTGTATTTATTAGGAATGCCAGCCCAGAGTCCCTCGATTAATTCAAGAGCTTCAGGCCAGCGCATATGGCCATTTCGGCCAACGGTTTCGTTTATGATAAAAATGCCCAGGGGGCGAAGGGCTAGGGCTATTTGGTCAAATAGTCTTTCTAATTCAACAATATGGTGCAAGCTTTGGATTGCTATGATTACATCTGCCGATTGGTAGTGACAACTCCAATTGTTAAGATCAGCTTCCTTAAAAATGAAGAGTTCTTTTAGTCCTGCAGTTGAAGCTGCGAAAATCCCTCGCTCGATCATGCTTGGATTTAACTCCACGCATATAAACTGTTTAATTTTTACGCCTCTATTTTTGAGCAAATGGGCAAGCTGAATTTCAGAATCGCAATTCCCTGCCCCAAGTGCAATTATTGTGAAGCTATCCTGGTCTGACTTTAACCAAGTTCTGGTGATTTCGGTGACGAAAAAATCTTGTATATTGTTTATGTCGAAATCGAGAAACTTTGGCCGGACATAGTTTCGGGCCCAGTAATTTTGAATCGGTGGTAATCGGTGGACATTTTTAACGTCTTTGAATGATTGGATCTCTGAGCAAAGACGCTGCTCGTAGGTTGTCTTGCTATTTGTCATGAGTCTGTTGGTTATATGTCACGGGAAAAAATGTTAGAATCTG
>JBGSYX010000474.1:0-33977 GCA_041750735.1 Cyclobacteriaceae bacterium | reverse complement strand
ATAATCATTCCGATTGCTGTACGGTAAAAAGATATCCAGTTAATGTTCTCAATTAAAAGAAATTGGCTTGTTGCTATACCTACTGAAACTGCTAATCCGGCCCAAATATGTACTTTTAGAATATCAGCTGCTTCTTTGTATTCTTCTCCGTACGCCAAATTGACAATAAAATCTGATGTTAGACTAAAGAAAACCCCAACAAAGATACTTAGCCAAATCATTATAGAATATAACTTAGTTAAGCTAGTATAGTAGTTATCTAATCCTACTTTTCGAGAATTTATAAGTTTGGGGCTTATTGTTATTGCAATCGCCATAGGTACGAAATACCACAATTCTGATATCTTAACTGCAGCAGAGTAAATACCTACCTCAGCATTGTTAACCAATTCGCCTAGCATGATTTGATCAACCTTCATATAAATAGTCAGCATCACAGTAGCAAACAACAATGGGAGTCCATCTGTAATCATATTTTTAAAATATACCGTATCAAAAGTAAAATTGAAAATGGAGCCTTCCTTTAATTGAAATAACAATAGCGTAAATAGACCGGATATAAGAAGCTCTAGATTGAAAACAAGAGCAAAAAATAGTAGATCTGATTCAATGAGAATAAGTATTATTCTTAACACAGATGCAACAATCAACGCCACACTTTTTGCCAGAACAGAATATTTGGATTTAACCTGACTATTAAAGTAATAGTCGAATACATCGAAAGACTGAAAAATGAAACTTAAGGATAAAATGTAAACTATCGGTTTTAATTGTTGTTCATCTGCATTTAAAAGATTGATTGATAAGGTAGTCACCAAAACCATTGCCACTGAAATGACAATTCGTAGAGTAATGGCAGTTCCTAGAATTTTATATATATTTTTAGGTGACCGAACCAAATCACGGGCCACTATACTGTCTGTCCCAAAAAAGGCAACAACTCCAAATATGCTCACGAACGCCAAAGCATAATTCCAGACTCCAAATAGTTCTTTGCCCAAATACCTTGCAAACCAAAGACCAACTATTAAACCTACGCTAAGTTTGAATACTCGATCAAAAAAAAGCCAACCTATATTTTTTAAATAATGAGAATGAAAAAATTGTAGTATTTTTTCATTCATATTCATGAAGTAACTGATCTGCTTTCAAAGGAGTAGAAATTTACATTTGTAAAAACATTTCTAGCTAAAATCCAAATTATACTGAAAATAACTCCAGACAAAAGTGATACGAGTATTGTAATTAATCTCTTTGGCTTACTCTTCTCCACCGGCACCTTTACTGGCTCCAACACTGTAAAAACCGGCGTTTGCTCTTTAACTTTGATTTTTGCCTGTTCAAGCTGGGTTGCCAGACCTTTAAAAACTTCAAAATTAATGTTGTACTCATTTTGTAATCGCTGCATTTCGGCCTGGGCAAGAGATGTGGCAAAATTCCTATTTCGATCAGTAAAAGCGGCCAATTTTATCTGAGAATTTTCAAATTCTTCTTTTACTTCATCGTATCGAGCTTTTATAAAATCGTAATTCTCTTGGGCTTTGCTCACCTGGTAGGATGTAATGTACTCTGTGAGTTGATTAATGCTCAATTGTGCCAAGTCGGCAGCAGCAACTGCATCGGGCATTTGAGTGGTTAAAGTGATTATGCCTGATTTTTTATCTGTAGAGACAGTAATACGTTCCGCGAAGGAATTTATTATTTCGTCATCCTCTTTCGATAAATGGAGTATCGGAGAGGTCTCATCTACTTTCTGGATACTTTTTTGCCTTTCTGACGACAAGGCTGACTTTAACTTAAATGGTAATCCTATAGTGTACTCCATGATTGTGCCAAGAAGTGAAGGAGTTTCAACTTCTTTGAAATACCGATATGAGGTTATAAGAGTGTCCTTCTTGTTGAAAAAAACAGGTTTATGTAAAACATGCAGTAAAAAAGGGGTACTCTTTGCGATCTGCGGGTACAATTCTGGTGTGAGTACGCCTTGCGATCCCATATCGAGATTTATCCCTGCTAAACCTGCCAGGCTGCCTAATCCACCTCCGAGATTGGGTTTCATACCCTCCTGACTTTCAGGTAATAAAGTGCAACTTGCTTCATACTCCACCTTACTGCCAAATGCTATTACTAACCCAATTATGAAAAAGACAGCGGTAACTTTCAGGATAAGCTTTCGGCCAGCCCAGATGGTTTTGGCAACTTCAATCAGGTCGATTTCATCATCCTTGATGATTGGTCTGTTGCCGGTTTCTATATTTTTTTCCTCCATACTATTGCGATAATTGCTGAATCACCAAGGCCAGCGTAGCTATACTCGTACTCAAAGCTATCCAGGCCTGTACGGACATTGGTTGTCTTTCAGGTTTTTGAGGAACCATTATCTCAGCCCCGGCATCGACTTTTGGATAGTCATTCCAGAAAAGAAATTTCTTTGTTCTGTCAACCGAGCCATTGGCATAAATTACGTAGGTCTTACGTTTTCGGGCATCTTCAGTAAATCCACCGGCACGAGAAATATAATCATTGAAATTAAGGTCCTCATCGAATCTGACCGTGATAGGATACAAAAATTCACCACGCAATCTTACTGTCTGAAGTTGCCGTGGGATAGAGAGGATGTCGCCATCCTGAAGAATGATATCAAATTTAGAACCTGGATTTTTAAGTATTTTATCCAGATCAAGACCGATTGATTCAAATGATAATTCACTGGCGCCAACGTCGATAGAATCCCTTATACTCAGGTTGGATAAACGCTCTCTTTTTATTTTACTGCCTTCCCGTCCGGAAGTCAGGTCTTCAGCGGCGTTGTATGCTTCAAGTTCTGATTTCACATTACCCAATCTTTTTTGTTGAAGCAGTTCAGCTTCCGATTCCAGTGTATAACCATCTGAATCTTTTCGCTTTTCAACGGCAAGGAGTAGCTGATTTAAATTCTCAAGCCTAATCTGTTCATCGGTTTTAGGGGGATTGAATTCGGTACGACGAATGAGTGTGGCTCCCTGTGGATAACCATCAGGTGTAATGCCTCCGGCACGTTGCACGATTTCTGAAATTCGTTCATTTTTCTTCTTAAGGGCATAAAGACCCGGATATGTTACCTCGCCCTCTATTTTCACATTCACCTGAGCTTCATAACCTGGTGACTTTCTAATAAAAACCTGATCATACGGCTTCAGGAGGAATCCCGATGTATCATTCAGCTCCAGGTTCTTTGTTATGGATATTATAAATATCTCTGCCGTTTTGTTGGACAAGTCATCACCAGCCTTCTTTACTCTTCTGGCAACTTCAACTTTTGACTCGGAGGCTGACTCCCTAAGCCCGCCCGCCCTTAAAATAAGGTCTTCAACTGTCATGTTTTGGAAGTATGGGTAGGTGCCGGAATTCTTGATCTCGCCATTGATGCTGACGTATCTTTCATCATTCAGATCATAAATCGATGAAATCTGAACCATATCTTCCCGCTGCAGGAGGACATCCGCTTCCGCCCCTTTTATGACATTTCTGATATTGAACTGGATAATTGTATAGGAATAATCTTCATTTGTCCTGTAAACAATGCCTCGTTCCATAAAGGCATCACCTCTGAGACCCTCTGCCAATTCAATCAATTTTTTCACAGAAAGTCCATCCGTTAGCTCGAACTCGCCCTCCCGAAAAACAGCGCCTTTGATCTGAACGCGGTTTTGAAAACGCTGTAGAATTCCCTGAACAAACACCTGGTCACCATTTCTGGTCGCCTCCGAGTCAAGTTTATCAAAAGCCATATCTGCAAACGACCGGTCACCATGTTCATTGCGCTTTACCTTGATGATTTTGGTGTAGGCATTTTCGGTAAAACCCCCGGCATATTCTATCAGTTTGGCAAATGATTCATTTTCGATCGTCTCGTAAATGCCTTCCCTTTTTACCTCTCCTGTCACTTCAATGCGGTTGACATAGGGTCGGATTCTGATGATATCACCATCCTTTAGGGAAACATTGTTTTCCATTACTCCATTCATGAGAAAGTCGTAAATATCGACTGAGACAAATTGCTTGTTATCGCGAATCACTTCAATGTTTCGCATAGAACCCTGGTAGTTTGGACCTCCGGAGAGATATAAAACATGCGCAACCGTGGCCAACGAGCTGATATTAAAGGATCCGGGTCTGTTGGCTTCTCCAATAACATGGACTTTGATGGTTCTGAGCTGGCCGAGCGATGTTTGGGCATGCGTAGTTCCGTTGGTCAGACCGGAATAGATTGTCGATAACTTGGTTTGTAATCTTTCGTCAGCGCGTTGAATAGTCAACCCACTTAGATAGATGGGACCCAGATTTGGTATATTTATATATCCATCAGGTGTAATTATCTCCTGATATGTTTGCTCGGAAGAACCCCATACATCGATGATTACTTCGTCACCTGGTCCGAGAATATAATCTTTGGGCGTTGGCACATTCAGGTTTGGTTCAAAGGTCAACGTCTCAGAATTGAAGAGTCGGTAACCGAATACACGCTTGTGTTTCTCCTGCTCATCTTTATCCAAAATATCATCAAAATCGTCGGTAAGGATTTTGACTAGATCATCCTCCTTAATCTCCGGTGTTTCCCTGGTTCTGGCACGGTCAATACCAGACCCTGTTTTAGTGCCACCCATTTTAAGCTTTTGCATCCGCAATTTCAATTTGTCGATTTGAGCTTGCGGTAGTCCTCGTGTCTTAAGCCCAAGTTCTATTTCAGCTTCAGTCATACCGCTTTCTTCTAACCTTTCGACAAACATCTGGACTTGGGCATCAGAAAGATCATCAACATTAAAAGTGCTGAGCTGGGCGGGTGTCATGTTTTGTAGTTGATTCAATTGCTCGGGTGTTTGGCCAAATGAGACACCCTGAATCATAAGAATGAAAACCGGCAATAATAAAAGGGCCCTGAAAATTTTTGAAACCATGCTATGCTTTATAATAAGTCATGAACCAATTTACAAAAGAACGAATGCCATCTTCAACACACACCTTCGGCACGTAGCCCACAGCATCTTTTAATGCCGCAATATCGCAATGATTCAGTGAAACATCACCTGGCTGCAATGGATAGTTTATACGAATGGCCTTTTTCCCGACATATAGCTCAATAAGATCAATAAACCTATTTAACTCTACAGGAACTCCATGGCCGATATTGTACAATCGATATGGAGCATAGCTTGTGGCTGTATCAGGATGTACCGGATCCCAACTATTGTTTGGTGTGGCAGGCTTAACTATTAAACGATAAACCCCCTCCACTATATCATCCACATAGGTGAAATCACGGCTCATCACACCATTGTTAAACACCTTGATCGGCGTACCTTCAATAATTGATTTGGTAAACATATATAGTGCCATGTCGGGCCGTCCCCAGGGACCATACACTGAGAAGAACCTCAGTCCTGTCGCCGGGATATTATATAGCGAGGCATAGGCATGCGCCATGAGTTCATTGCACTTTTTAGTAGCTGCATACAAAGCCAACGGATGATCCACATTATCTTCTACAGAAAAAGGCATATTCTTATTCGCCCCATAGACCGAACTGGACGACGCATATACGAGATGTTTGACGGGATAATTACGGCAACCTTCCAGAATGTTCAGAAAGCCCTCCACATTGGTATGAATGTAACAGTGTGGATTTTCCAGAGAATATCGGACTCCTGCCTGGGCGGCAAGGTTCACAACATAGTCAAAACTGTATTGATCAAATACACGATTGACTTCTTTCTTATCTTCAAGATTTACTTTTTCGAAAAGGAACTGACTATGGGTTTTTAATATATTCAGTCGGGCTTCTTTGAGCGATACGTCATAATAATCATTGAGATTATCCAGTCCAACAACTTCCCAGCCTTCATTTAAAAGTCGATTAGCAAGATGAAATCCAATAAATCCGGCAGCACCTGTGACAAGTATTTTACTCAAAGTGGTTTGGATAATGTGAAAAAAACGTCGCAAAATTAATAAAATTACCATTCATGCTACTTTGTCGAAACTGTATTTTCATTTCAATTACCTTTGCATCCTATGTTAATTAAGGAGATACGAGCCCTCATCCACAAAGAAATCCTCTTCGAATGGCGCATGAAGTATGCCCTAAGTGGAATATTGCTATACCTAACAAGTTCAGTTTTCGTAGTTTACATTGTATTCGAACTTGGCAAAGCCCCCATTACTCCAACTACATGGAACGTACTACTTTGGGTAGTGATGCTCTTCGTTGCCACGAATGCCACAGCTAAAAGCTTTATTCAGGAAAGCCGGGAGCGATTGCTGTATTACTACACCATTGCCAGCCCTGAATCAGTCATGATTTCCAAAATACTGTTCAATGGGCTTTTAATGACTTTTCTGGTCATTGGCGGATGTGCTATCTTCATGATACTGCTGGGAAATCCGGTTCAGGACATGGAGCTTTTTATGGTCAATCTAATCATCGGGGCTATCGGATTCGCGGCCAGTTTTACCATGATTTCGGGCATTGCCTCGAAAGCCACCAACAGCAGCACCCTCATGGCCATTCTTGGGTTTCCAATTATTTTGCCTATGCTTTTGTTGCTTATTAAGGTTTCCGGTGCGGCAATCGACGGACTCGACCGATCAGTGAGTTATGATGAATTGATGACACTGGCAGCGATAATTATTATTTCTATTACAACGTCTGTCATATTGTTTCCCTATCTTTGGCGCTCGAATTAATACCCATTTGTATCGCTTCTTTATGGGATTTTCAATGAAACAAAACTGGTGGAAAATGCTGGGCATCGCCCTCATTTACTATGTCATCATTGCCGGAATACTGATGGATGTGCCCAAACTTGCCATTCTTCATGAAACTATCCGCAACTTGTTTTTCCATGTGGCAATCTGGTTTGCCATGTTCATCCTGCTTATTGTCTCTTTGGTTTATTCGATAAAATATTTGAAAAAATCCCATGAGTACTACGATATTGTAGCAAGTGAATTTGCCTTAATGGGCATTTTTTTTGGTCTCATTGGTATTACCACCGGCTCTGTTTGGGCGCGGTTTACCTGGGGCGACTGGTGGGTAAATGACCCAAAACTCAACGCCACCACCATAGCGCTGCTCATTTATCTCGCTTATTTTGTCTTGCGTTCGTCGATTGCCGATGAGCAGCAAAGGGGCCGTATCAGCGCTGTATATAATATCTTCTCATTTGCTGCTGCTGTGCCATTGATTTTTATATTGCCCCGACTTACTGATTCGCTTCACCCGGGCAATGGCGGCAATCCGGGTTTCAGCGCTTATGATCTCGACAGTAGCCTACGTCTGGTGTTTTACCCTGCAGTAGTGGGGTGGACACTCATCGGAGTATGGTTTGCCACCCTGAGAATCAGGACAAAAAAAGTACGAACCATCATTGAAGACCATCAGGCGCAGGACACATTTAGCGGTTCGACCAACAAATAATATTCAAATACAAATTCAGATATATGGATGCAATTCAATCAAAGGGAGATCGTTTATTGGGCATGGCAAAATGTTTTAATAACTTTTATATACAAAAAAGCCGTCTGGATTTTCATCAACTTTTTGTTGGTTTGGCAATCTTGTGCTTCTTCATCCTACTGCCGGCTTTAGCCTCGGCACAAGGTAATTCAGAATCACAGATCGAAATGGCTGACGCAATGCGCGTCAGTGGTAAAATATATGTTGTGATACTCGTTATTGGTATCGTATTTACCGGGCTCTTTATATTTGCAATCCGGACGGACAGCAAAGTGTCGAAACTGGAAAAGGAAGTGAAGAATATGAAGATATCGGAGGAATCGTAAAACTCATATCAGAAGTATTGGTTTAATTGAAAAAATCGTCATGAAGAAATCACATATAATAGGAATAATCGTCATAGCCATCGCCGTTTTTGTCATCATCAGTACCGCAGGTGATGCCAGCACGTACGTCAGTTTTGATGAAGCGAAAGCGCTGTATGAATCAGGCAATAGTAAAAAAGTGCATATCGTTGGTCAACTGAAAAAAGACAATCAGGGAGTGATCGAGGGCGTGGAACCAGGTGAAGATCTGCTTTCCGTCAGCTTCCTCATGGTCGATAACAACCAGAAGACCGGCAAGGTATTTTATAACAAGCCCATGCCGCCAGACCTCAGGCAATCTGAACAGGTTGTGGTTGTGGGACGCTTCAAAGACGATGTATTCATGGCAAACCAAATATTGCTAAAGTGTCCGTCCAAGTACGAGGAAAACAAAATTCAGGCAGGGTCGGTTAATTAGCGCTATGGTCAATTTACTTATAGGAAACCTCGGGCATCTTTTTATCATCATAAGTTTTGTACTCTCGCTAGCATCGGCCTTTTCCTATTTCAAGGCCGTAAAAATCATTGAAAATCCATTGCTAACAGGTTGGCTACAGAACGGACGGGTATTGTTTTACCTGCATAGTGCCTTTGTTGTAGGAGTTATCTTCATTTTGTTTCTCATTATCTACCTGCATCGGTTTGAATATCACTATGCCTACGCGCATTCTTCCAGGTTTTTGCCGGTGTACTATATGATTTCATGTTTCTGGGAAGGTCAGGAAGGAAGCTTTTTGCTTTGGATTTTCTGGAACAGTATGCTGGGAGTTATCCTAATTAAGACCAATAAAAAATGGGAAGCACCTGTTATGGTCACCTTTGCTGTAGTACAGGCGTTCCTGACTTCGATGATTTTGGGAGTGGATATTTTAGGAGCAAAAATTGGGAGCTCACCATTTGTGCTTTTACGCGACGCTATCCCCGATCCCATCTTTGCCATCAATCCTGACTTTGTACCACAGGATGGATCAGGTCTGAACCCACTTTTGCAAAATTACTGGATGGTCATTCATCCGCCGACACTCTTTCTGGGCTATGCTTCAACCCTAATTCCTTTTGCCTATGTCATGGCAGGACTTTGGACAAAAGATTATAAAAACTGGATAAAACCCGCATTGCCCTGGGCAATATTATCCACAGCCCTCATGGCCATCGGACAGCTCATGGGTGCTTACTGGGCCTATGAAACGTTGAGCTTTGGAGGATACTGGAGCTGGGATCCTGTTGAAAATGCGGTATATGTTCCCTGGATTGTTCAGGTGGCGAGCATTCACACCATGATTATTTTCAAAAAGAATAATTCAGCCCTTAAAACCTCCATAATTCTTGTAATCACGACATTCCTTTTGATACTTTATGCCACATTTCTAACACGGAGCGGCATACTCGGGAGCGCTTCTGTACATTCCTTTACCGACCTTGGGTTGTCGGGTCAGTTACTAATCTATCTATTGGTATTTCTGGTAGCGGCAATATTACTGAGTGTAATTCGTTGGAAGGAGATTCCGTCGAGTGAAGGGGAAGTATCTACCTATTCCCGTGAATTCTGGATTTTTATGGGAGCTACAGTGATGTGCCTCATGGGTTTTCAGGTCATTGCTGCCACGTCGATACCTGTTTATAACGCAATTCTCACTCAATTCGGCATCGATTCAGGCATGGCTCCACCCGCGGATCAGGCGCTATTTTATTCGAAATTCCAGATTTGGGGTGGGATTCTTCTCGCGATATTTTCAGGAACTGGCCAATTCTTTTTCTGGAAGAATATGGATAAATCACGAATCTGGAATGAATTGGCAATACCTGTGCTTCTAAGCCTTGGCGTTTCTACCATAGTATTTATTGCAGCCGGAGTCAATAAACTTCCGTATATCCTCTTGTTGACGGCAGGTATTTACTCGATCATTTCCAACGGGACTATATTTATTAAGCTGCTCAAAAAACAAAACCTGAATCTCGCCGGTGGCGCCATAGCACACATTGGTGTTGCTCTGATGCTACTCGGTATTCTGTTCAGCTCCGGTTATTCCAGGATTATTTCACTCAATATGTCGGGGGTGGCCTATTCAGACGAACTGTCTGATGAGATGAACCGCGAGAACGTACTTCTGTTCGCCAATGAACCGAAAGTCATGAATGATTACGAACTCACGTACAAAGGTCAACGCGTTGAATTGGTCGGTGTACCCGGCTTTCCGCCTAAAAGCTATGTGGCCAGGACAAATGACGAACACCTTGTTGTAGCATTGAAGGATTATTCTTATGGTGAAAAAGTAATTTTTCAATCAGGAGACACCCTGGAGATAAGACCGGAAAACACCTACTACGAAGTGGAATATGCCAAGAACGGGGAGACAAAGTTTTCATTATTCCCACGAGCTCAGGTAAATCCAAATATGGGCTTGCTGGTGTCGCCAGATATAAAAAGGCAATTCAGTAAGGATCTTTATACGCATATTGCCTCCATTCCCAATCCTGAAGAAAAAATTGAATGGGGTACACCCAAAACCGAAACTGTTTCTGTAGGACAAAACTTCTTTGTAAATGACCAGGTAGCTACCGTTACGAAAATCCAACAGCTCTCCGAAGTCGCAGGTTTGGTCCTAAGTGGCGAAGATATTGCAGCTGAAGCGATCATCGAAATACAAGGAAAGACCGGGATTTCTACATTGCGGCCAGTATTCATCATCAAGGACAAGATGATGGGAAATATCCCCGATGCCAATGAAGATCTTGGTGTGCGAATATCCCTGGTGAATATTTTTCCCCAGGAAAGTAAGTTTGAGTTGGCGGTGGAAACGGCTCCAAAGGATTATATCATCATGAAAGCCATCGAAATGCCATTGATCAACTTACTGTGGCTTGGCACAATAGTTCTCATGCTTGGCTTTTCAATAGCTATTTACAGAAGATACAAAGAATTCAGGAAAGAAGGTCAAACTACAAATTGAGCCATCGCTTAAACTTTGCGACTTTTTCCCGGCTTACGATCATATCCTGATCGCAAGGCACATTGAGGAAAATTTTTAAGCGGCTATTTACATAGGGGCGAACCTCTTCAAGCGTTTTTATGTGAATGAAATACTTCCGGTTGATCCTGAAAAAGTAATCAGAATCCAATAAACCTTGTTCCAGTTCATCCATTTTATGGTCGATGATGTACTTTCGTCCTGATGGTGATATCACCAGGTAAATTAGTTTTCCTTCAGCATATATATAGGCCACTTCGTCTGTGCCTATGGATTTCAACTTATCACCGATTTTCACCAGAAAGCGTTTCTTGGGAGTAGTCGATCTGGAAGTATCAAGCTTTTTTCCATTCAACTTGTTCAACATTCTTTTAATCGATTCGGCAGTTTCTTCTGGTTGTAAAGGCTCCAGTAGATAATCAACCGCTCCGGCTTTGAAGGTCGCGTAGGCGTCCTCAATACCAGACGAAGTAACGATAAAGGGTATGGAGTTTTGATGGTTTTTAAATGCCTCCAGGAGATTGGTGTTTTGCATTCTCGAACCTAATATTGCAAAATCGTAATCATTCTCATTGAGTTGGCTTGTAAACTCCGTTGAATCGGATGTACTATGAACTGTAATGCCCGAATGGATTTTGAGCAGTTTTTTAAGTTGTTCAAGTACGGAAGGGTTTTCGTTGGCAAGGATCACTTGCATATGTAGCAAAGTTAATTTTCAGTATTAGGTACTATTAACACCTTGATTGCCAGTTTGGTTTAAAAAATAATAGCCCGGCCATTGGGGACCGGGCTAAACCTACCAAACAAACAACCCAACAACCTATAATGTAGGAATGAGTACTTTGTCTATTACGTGGATCACGCCATTTATACCTTTTACATTCACCTGGATAATTTTTGCATTAGCACCACCACTTTTGTCAGTTATCGTTGCACCTTCTGAACTAAGATTAACCTTAATTTTCTCGCCCTTAACGGTCGTAGCTTCTATGCCGTCTGTGAGGTCTGTGGAGAAAATTCTGGCAGGCACGACATGGTACTTTAGTACTTCTGAAACCTGCGCGTTAGTAAGTGTTGGCAATACTGAGCTGATAGCTGCGAATGCTGCGTCGGTCGGTGCAAAGATGGTAAAACTGCCATTTTCATTTGAAATCGCACTGAGAACTGCGGCCTGGGCAGGGTTAGTCAGAATGCTTACCAGTGTCTTAAACTCGCCCGGATTAGCCTGTGATAACGCTACGGCAATTTCTACAAGCGTTTGAGATGCTGGCACCAAAGTCCTGTCTATGGTGTGGATTACGCCGTTTGTTTTTTCAATGTCAACAGCGGTAATCTTGGATACACCATTAATAAATACATCGGAACCAAGGCTGAGATAGAAATTAGGATTTTCAGCGCTGCTAAGAGTCGTTACAATACCGTTTGATGGAAGTCCTGAAGATAAAACTTTCGAGCCTAACACATGATATAATAAAATCGGGGTAAGATCATCTTTTGACAAGCCATCCAGTGAGGTAATTCCGGCAGCAGCAAAGGCAGCGTTATTAGGAGCGAAAACTGTAAATGGACCATCAGTGAGCAGCGTACTTACTAAGTCAGCTTTCACGAGCGCAGCAGTGAGGATTGAATAATCTTTCCTGAATAGTGGAACTTCAACAATAGTACCAAGTGCACTTTTGTAAAGAGATGGAAGCATTACTGCATCGATAACATGAACCACTCCATTTGAAAGTTCAATATCAGCTTGAATCACATTTGCACCATCAACCTTCACACCACCCATAAGGTCAACAGTCACAGATTCTCCATTGAGTGTCTCATACTGCCTAGACTCAAGAGCACTACTTTTGGCGACTGATCCGATGATGTGGTACTTAACAATGTCAAGTAATACTTCTTCCGGGATCTCATCGATGCTCGATAATCCTAGGGCAGTCAGGACGCCCTGGAATGCAGTGTTAGTCGGGGCAAATACTGTTAGGGTAGCATTATCGTTGCCAGCGGCAGCGAGAATGTCGCTAAGTCCCGGCTTTGACAGGACGGAAACGAGAGTGGATAATTCCGGAGTGGCAATCGCTGCTTCAGCAATAGAAAGCGGTGCTGGCTCGGGCATATCATCATCATCGTTGTTACAGGCTGTAAAGCCCAAAACGAGAACAGAGGCAAACACTACAGCGAGTGTCTTCATCATTTTGTTGAATTGTTGAGTTAAATAGTTCATTTTAATAGTTTTTTAGTTTATAATGATGATAAAACATAAACAGGGAGTATATGGCAAATAAATGACCTTGAATTGTTAATATATTGCCTCAAAACGTAGTATAAGGTAATTGTATTGTTATTATAATGTTTAATGTAAAATACAAAACATTAAACAAAAAGGATTAAATGACATGTTTGAATTATTATGGGGAGGTGATTAACTTGCGCTTTTTAAAACCATTCTAAATAAGCGAATGCATCAACGGAGTGCTGCGGATCTAAAAAAAGGAGAGTCGGGCGTCATCATTGGATTTTCGGATAATTACATTTCCCTCAAACTCATGGAAATGGGATGCTTGCCAGGCGCTGAGATTACGATGAATTTCGCAGCACCACTGGGAGATCCGCTGGCATTTTATGTCGCCGGATACAATCTTACTATGAGGATTTCTGAAGCTTCATCCATTTTAATCGAATCAAAAAATGGTTGAGCGGTCAATGAAGAAAATAGCGCTTATAGGTAATCCGAATTCCGGAAAGTCCTCATTATTCAACCAGCTTACTGGTCTGAATCAAAAAGTAGGGAATTTTCCAGGAATTACTGTAGAAAAGAAATCCGGTATATGCCAGCTCCCAGAAGGTGACAAAATGGAGGTCATCGATCTCCCAGGCACGTACAGCCTGTATCCAAAATCAGCCGATGAGCAGGTGGTCGTCGATACGCTCCTTGATAAGAGCAATCCGGATCATCCCGATCTGGCCATTGTTATCATTGATGCTTCCAGTATCAAACGTAATTTATTGCTTTTTACCCAGGTTGCAGACCTGGGACTTCCCGTCATTCTGGTTCTTAATATGTTGGACGTAGCTACGAATCGCGGTCATCGGGTAAGTCCAACAATGCTCTCCAGGTTTTTTGATGTACCTGTCATTTCTTTAAACGCCCGCACAGGACAGGGTATGGATGTTTTGTATCAGGCCCTGGAATTTGAAGACTTTAAGATCCCTGCTGCGACATATATAAGTTCCGCTACTGAAAACCTTCTTGAGGAGCAAATCAAGTCAAAATTTGGCCTTAACAATGAATATGTTGCGCACCTTGCGCTTATACGCTATCAGACATTTCCGCAATTCAACTCCAAGGACCGCACTGCAATAAAGGAACTCATAAAAGCAAATAATTTCAATCCGGAATTATCGCAATCAAGGGAAATCATCGGGAGATATGCAGCAATAGATAAAGTGATCGGCCAGGCGGTTGTGACCAATCTGGAAGAAAACAGGAATTTCACTGATCGATTGGACCGTATTTTTACACACCGGATTTTCGGGTATCTCATTTTTTTCAGTATCCTCTTCCTGATATTCCAATCTATCTTTGCATGGGCCTCCGCCCCGATGGATTTTATTGACTTTACCTTTTCGGAACTGAGCGTAGCGCTTAAAAACATATTACCCAAGGGAGTTCTAACTAATTTATTGACCGAGGGAATTCTGCCAGGAATTGGTGGTGTGGTGATTTTCATACCCCAGATTGCTATACTATTTGCCTTTATCGCAATTTTAGAAGAAACAGGCTATATGTCGCGTGTCGTTTTTCTTATGGATCGTATAATGCGAAATTTCGGTCTGAACGGTAAGAGCATTGTTCCGCTTATATCCGGGTGGGCCTGCGCGATTCCCGCCATCATGGCTACCCGAACCATCGACAATTGGAAGGAAAGGCTAATAACCATATTTGTTATACCTTTTATGAGTTGCTCTGCCCGCTTACCGGTTTACACCATACTAATTGCCCTTGTAATTCCGGATATCAAAGTCCTTGGATTCCTGAATGTTCAGGGCTTGGCATTGATGGGGCTATATGTGCTTGGGTTTTTAGTGGCTATTCTTTCGGCAGCGGTTATGAATGCCATCATGAAGATCAAGAGCAAAGGGTATTTCATTATGGAATTACCACTCTATAAATTTCCCAGATGGAAAAATGTCGGCATTACCATCATTGAAAAATCAAAGACATTTACTTTCGAGGCCGGTAAAATAATATTGGCGATTTCAATCATATTGTGGGTAGCAGCTTCTTTCGGACCAGGTGATCACGTAAAAAATGCTGAGAAATATGTTGCTGAGTCCGGCGTGTATGAATTGAATGACGATGAATTTAAGGCAAAGGTGGAAGCCTACAAACTGGAAAATTCATACGCCGGTATTTTTGGAAAAGCTCTTGAGCCGGTTATTAAGCCCTTGGGATTTGACTGGAAAATTGGGATTGCCCTGGTAACATCCTTTGCTGCACGCGAAGTATTTGTTGGAACCATGGCAACTATCTACAGCATCAGCTCAGAAGACGAAAGCACGATAAAAAGCAGGATGAGGGATGAAATAAATCCAGATACAGGAGGCCCCCGATACACATTACCGGTTGGGCTTTCATTATTAATTTACTATGCATTTGCCATGCAGTGCATGAGTACACTTGCCATCGTGAAGCGCGAAACCAATAGTTGGAAATGGCCTATTATCCAGCTTATATTCATGTCTGCCTTTGCCTACCTGGCTTCCCTGGCAGTTTATCAGCTTTTATCATAAAATTTTCATCAATTTTTAAACATCGATGATAATATTACGTATAATTCAACATGATATTAAAATGATATCAAATTAAATTAACCTATCATGAAAAAGGAAACAATAATTAAGCCCTTCAGCGGCTACCCGATCCTGCTGATCGAACTCGTCTTACTTGCCGTTGGTACCTGGGGACTCATTACATTTGTACAGCCCTGGTTCAGCATACTCATCGTGCTGTTTATTTTCATCCTCACCGGCTTTTATGTGGTCAATCCAAACCACTCCCGGGTTATGGTTTTGTTTGGCGCCTACAAAGGCACCGTAAAGAGCAACGGGTTCTTCTGGACCAATCCGTTTTATGTAAAGAAGGAAATATCGCTAAGAGCCAGGAACTTTGACAGTGAGCGGGTAAAGGTGAATGATAAGGTTGGAAACCCAATCCTGATAAGTGTTATTTTGGTGTGGAGGGTCGAAGATACATACAGGGCTGCTTTTGAAGTCGACGATTATTCACAGTTCGTGAAGGTTCAGACTGATGCTGCAGTGCGAAAACTTGCCGGCTCTTACCCGTACGATAATTTTGATGACCATCAGAAAGAAATTACGCTCCGTTCTGGTGTCAATGAAGTCAATGAAGCGCTCGAAAAGGAATTGGATGATCGGCTGAATATGGCCGGGATCCATGTAATGGAAGCCCGGATTGGATATCTTGCCTATGCTCCCGAAATCGCCCAGGCCATGCTCCGCAGACAACAAGCCACTGCAATAGTTGCCGCCAGGTTCAAAATCGTCGAAGGCGCAGTTGGCATGGTGGAAAGCGCTCTAGAAATGCTTTCTGCGAAAAGCATCATCGAGCTGGATGAAGAGCGAAAAGCAGCAATGGTAAGTAACCTAATGGTAGTACTTTGCGGCGATCGCGACGCTCAACCCGTCATTAACACAGGTACACTAAATCAATAAATAGATGGACGAGTATAAATTTTTCAAAAAAAATGTTTTTGAGTCGTTAGACAAATTTGAAAGGAGACTCAATGAAATGTGTCAGCAAGGTTGGAAACCAATTTCAATAGCATCTGATCAGGGAACCACCATAATTCTGTTGCAAAAGACCGAAAAGTATAATTATTGATTATGTCCAAGAAAAAGCCATTTGTGTTGCGGTTGGATCCGGAAATTCTAAAAGCCCTGGAAAAATGGGCTGCTGATGAATTCCGCAGCTCAAATGGCCAAATCGAGTGGATTATCAATGAAGCATTAAAAAAGTCAGGCCGTCTCCCAAAAAATAAGCCTGAAGTATAAACAAATGTGCAATACTTTTAGTCATTCAATACAGGAACACTTTCCTCCATTTTTACATACAACTTAGCTCATGATTCCACAGACCACTGGTTTTAATCCTATTCTCAATGATCAGGACCTTGAAGGGATGAGAAAATCAGGAAAAATTGCCGCTACGGTTCTCTGGGATATGATCAATGCTACAAGACCGGGAATTACTACTGCCAATCTAGATAAGCTAGCGGCACGCTTATTTAAACTTCATAAGGCTTATTCAGCTCCAAAGCAGGAAGGTTTCCCGGGACATACTTGTTTAAGTGTCAATGAGATCATAGCCCACGGCGTACCAGGAAAGCATGTTCTGAAGTATGGAGATCGAATTAATATTGATGTTTCTATCGAACATCAGGGCTACTATGGAGATGTCGCCTATACCCTGATAATAGGTGAAAACGGACCCTGTTCTAATCCGCTGCTTGATTGCGCCCACCAAATCACTATGGATGCCGCGATGAAGTCAATAGCCAATACGCAAATAAATTCGATAGGAAAATTTATTGAGGATACGGCCAGATCAAACCAGTATTCTATTATTAGAAACCTGTGCAGCCACGGAGTAGGGAAAACGCTTCATGCATTTCCGACAAACATACTCAACTACTACGATCCGGAAGAAACAACCGTACTTCGTGAAGGAATGGTAATTGCCTGGGAACCATATATTTCGAGTTGTGCGTGCAGGGCAATTCAGCAGGAAGGTGATTGGAATCTCACAACGCACAATAAAAGCGCGGTAGCCCAATTCGAACATACTGTACTAGTTACAGATGGCCTTCCGGAAATTCTCACTTTGCTTTAGCCAATCAGTTTGTAGTTGATAGGCTAATCAATAAAAGGCATCTTCGAAATGTGTGATTTTTCCATGATCAGTGTTGTCGATCGAAATGATGTCAAAACGAATCTGATCTTTCCAATCCATTTCCCGGATAAAGTGGTCGGCAGCCACGATTATTAGTTCAGCCTTGCTTGAATCTACAAATTCTTCTGGCTGTCCGTACGACAAATTGGATCGGGTTTTAACTTCTACAAAAAGCAGTATTTTTCCATTGGAGGCGATTATATCAATTTCAGCGCGCTTATGACGATAGTTCATCGCAAGAATTTCCCAGCCATTTTGCTTTAAATAATCAGCCGCTTTTTGCTCACCCAGTTGACCCGATTGCTTACTTTTGGACATAAATTAAAAATACCGAAAGATGGCAGATTTATATCCATTGAAATTCAAAACTATTTACAAGGACAAAATATGGGGCGGACAGAAAATCCGGACGGTGCTCCAAAAGGACTTCGGTAAACTACCAAATTGTGGCGAAACATGGGAAGTAAGCGGTGTAAAGGGAAATGTTTCAGTGGTAGGTGAAGGCAGCCTGCAAGGACAAAACCTGGAACAGGTTCTGAAAGAACATAAAGGAAATCTGGTCGGGGAAAAGGTCTATAAAACGTTTGGAAACGAGTTTCCGCTGCTCGTAAAATTTATCGATGCCAATGATGACTTGTCAGTGCAGGTACACCCTGACGATACCCTGGCCATGAAACGGCATGGATCTTTTGGAAAAACAGAAATGTGGTATATTTTCCAGGCCGATGAAGATGCCACACTGAATTCCGGTTTTAACCGGCCGCTCACAAAAGAACAATATCTTGAATATTTCAACCATGGGAAATTGATGGATATTTTAAATATAGAAAAGGTGAAGGCAGATGCTGTGTTCTTCCTTCCGGCAGGGCGAGTACATTATATAGGTAAGGGATGCCTGCTGGCTGAAATCCAGCAATCTTCAGATGTTACATACCGGATATACGACTTTGACCGAAAGGACGATAAGGGTCAGACCCGCGAACTACACACTGACCAGTCGATCGATGCCATTGATTTTACCTATCATAAAGAGACTAAAACCCAATACATAGATAAAGTGAATGAGGTAGTTCCATTAGTGAGTTGCCCTTATTTCACGACCAACAAGCTGCATTATAATGATGCGGTAAGCCGTGATTTTAGCAGTCTGGACTCATTTGTCATCTATGTCTGTATGTCGGGCGAATTGACAATGGATTACGGATCAGGATCGATAAGCTTAAAAACCGGCGAGGCTATATTAGTACCCGCTTCGATTAAAAAATTGAACCTAAAACCAATGGGTTGGTTTAAGATCTTGGAATCATACATTGCCTGAAGTGGAAAAGAATAAAGCAGTCATATTCCAGGACCTCGGCCTGACAGATTACCAGAAAGCGTGGGATTACCAGGAGGAAATTTTTGAGAAAACTATTGCCATAAAACTTGCGAACCGAGACCTGCCTGAACCTGAACAAAAACCAACACCAAATTATTTGCTTTTTTGCCAACATCCCCATGTTTATACACTGGGTAAAAGTGGAAAGGAGGAGCATTTATTGCTGGATGATGACGGTTTGAAATCGAATCAGGCAACTTTTTACAAAATCAATCGCGGGGGCGATATCACTTACCATGGTCCTGGGCAGTTGGTTGGGTACCCAATATTCGACCTCGACAATTTTTTCACGGATATTCATCAATACCTTAGACTACTGGAAGAAGCTATAATACTCACACTGGAATATTACGGCATTGCAGCAGGTAGAATTGATGGCCTGACTGGGGTGTGGCTGGATCATGTGGAAAAACGGAACCCGCGCAAGATTTGCGCAATTGGGGTCAAGACCAGCCGTTGGGTAACCATGCATGGCTTCGCATTTAATGTAAATGCACAACTGGATTATTTCAATAATATCGTTCCCTGTGGTATCTCCGACAAAGCGGTGACGAGCCTTCACAAGGAATTAGGAAGACCGATGGAGATGCAAGAGGTTTCGGATTGTGTGAAAACAAATCTCGCTAAGGTTTTTGATTTTCAATATGTAAACCCGCAGCCTCACCTATCCTGATCGCAAGTCAAGGCAAGCGATTGTCAGCTGAGTTATTTTTCCCGAAGTAACTAGCAATCAGCCATACTCACAGGTATTTGAACAGCTAACCCACCTTCAGCAGTTTCCTTGTACTTGCTGTTCATGTCTCCGGCTGTTTGCCACATTGTTTTAATGACATCATCGAGTGATACTTTGGCAAATTGTGGATCGCTGGCAAGTGCAATTTGCGAAGCCGTGATAGCCTTCATGGCACCCATGGCATTGCGCTCGATACATGGTATCTGCACCAATCCGCCAACTGGATCGCAGGTGAGGCCGAGATGATGCTCCATAGCGATTTCGGCGGCCATCAAAACTTTTTCCGGAGAACCTCCCAATAGCTCGGTAAGCGCTCCAGCGGCCATAGCGGCAGATACGCCTATTTCGGCCATGCAACCACCCATTGCTGCTGAAATAGTGGAGCCCTTTTTAAATATGCTGCCCAATTCTCCGGCAACGAGCAGAAAACGGGAGAGATCGTCTTCTTTAGCATCATAACAAAAGCAGAGATAATAGAGCATAACTGCAGGAATGACACCGGCTGCCCCGTTTGTCGGCGCCGTAACTACGCGTCCGAATGCTGCATTTTCTTCATTGACCGCCAGAGCAAAGCAACTCACCCAATTCAATGTTTCTCTAAAGGATTGGTCAGTAAATCGAATCAGGTTGAGCCATTCATCCAATCCCGAGTAGGTTTTTATGGCAATAAGTTTTTCATTCTGATAGGAAGCTCTTCGTTTCACATTAAGGCCGCCAGGTAACATTCCTGTCGTATGGCATCCGCGAAAAACACATTCCTTCATGATTTCAATGAGCTTTTTCAATTGCATATTGATTTGCTCTTCAGTTCTCCATGATAATTCGTTTTTGTAAACTATATCGCTGATACTTGCTGATTCTTGATTGCACCAGCGCAACAGATCTGAAGCACTGTCAATCGGAAATGGAAGGGTGATGGAATTATTGGCATTTTCTGATTCTCCTTTTACTACAAACCCTCCTCCAATAGAATAGAAAATGTCTTCGTAATAGTTATCCTCACCAAATGCGATCGTTATTTTGAGCGCATTACTGTGAAAAGGCAGCATTATATGCTTATCATAGAAAATATCTGCCGTTGGATCAAATGGTATGCGGAATTCACCTGATAATAGGAGGAATTTCGACTGTTTTATCTGGTCGATGTAGGTAGAAATTTTTGCACAGTCGATTGTTTCAGGCTCATAACCGGCCAGCGCGAGCATGAGGGCTTTATCTGTTCCATGGCCAATACCGGTTTTTGCCAATGAACCGTAGAGGTTTATCCGTATGGACTTAATGCTTTGCAGTGGGTAATTCCGGTTGAATTCTGAAAGACACTGCTGCACAGCTCTCCACGGGCCAAGTGTGTGGGAGCTGGATGGGCCTATGCCGATCTTAAGAATATCGAAAACACTTATGCGTTCCATATAACCGAATGAACAAATTTATAGTGGATAAATCCAGGAATTCATTTTCAGGCGCATTTTTGTTTGATTGACGGTCTTTGTAGTGCACGCCAACCGAGCATTAAAAATACTTTTATGCATAATAAAAAAGCCGGACCTCTTTCAAAATCCGGCTTAGACTATTAATTTTTAATTTTAGTTCAACTTGTCGAGAACATCCATCTGTTCTTTTACCGAATCAGCGGAGCTCTTGAGTAATGCCTTCTCTTCAGCATTTAGTTTAACCTCAACTATTTTTTCAACTCCATTGGCACCAAGGATTACCGGAACGCCGACAAATACATCATTCATGCCAAATTCACCTTCCAGTTTTACGCAACATGGATAAATGCGACGGTGATCTCTGGCAATAGCTTCAGCCATTCGGGCAGCGGCAGCGCCCGGAGCATACCATGCCGAAGTACCGAGTAGTTTCACGATTTCCCCACCGCCAAATTTTGTACGTTCTATAATCGCATCCAGTTTTTCTTTAGACATAAGGTCGGTAACAGGGATACCGCATACGGTAGTGTAATCTCGAAGAGGAACCATTGTATCTCCATGACCGCCAAGTAGCAATGCCTGAATATCTTTTGGAGATACATTCAGTGCTTCAGCAATAAATGCCCTGTAACGGCCAGTATCAAGAATACCGGCCATACCAATAACGCGCTCCCTTGGGAATCCTGAAGCAATGAAAGACTGATACGTCATAACATCAAGAGGATTGGATACGACGACGATCTTGGATTTTGGCGAATATTTTACAACGTTTTCAGTAACAGATTTAACAATACCGGCATTAATACTTATAAGGTCGTCACGGCTCATGCCAGGTTTTCTTGGCACACCAGAAGTAATTACTACAACTTCGGAGTCAGCGGTCGCGGCATAATCATTGGTAACGCCGATGGTGCGCGTGCTATACCTTTTAATGGGTGCTGTTTGCCAGATATCAAGGGCTTTACCCTCGGCCAGGCCTTCCTTGATATCGAGGAGAACAACCTCGCTCGAAACTTCATTGTGGGCCAATACATCGGCGCACGTAGCGCCTACATTTCCTGCTCCAATTACTGATATTTTCATGTTTATTTAATTATGTTGATTAATGTATCTATAAGTTTTGCGGCTGCAATTTATGAAAATCCATACTCGGATTACACGACAAAAATCAGGTTCTATGGAATATTTACCTGTTTTTTGTGCACAGGGTCGGCCACGGTATATATCTGGCTCAGGTTAAACAAGCCCCGTGAGGTTTTGTAGCTTTTAAAAAGATTAACGAGAAGTCCATGATAATGCTCAGCGAGCGATTCCATCATTTTTGTTTTTATGGCTGGGTGCCCGTCGAAAATTTCCAGAATGTTTACTTTGGGCAAAACGTACAGTTCGGCTTTCTCTGAATGGATAATGGCTGTGTAAATCCGGTTGGACTCCGCAATTAGCGCACCCTCACCAAAGGATTCGCCCGATTTGATGATGTCGAGCAGTTCAAAAGCATTGTCGATGTCAATATTTAGAGAAACCTTGCCACTCTTTATCAGGTATAGCGCATTTCCCGGATCGTTTCTGAAAAATACAACCTCGTCCACATTGTATTCGCGGAGGTAAAAATAGGGAAGGAAGTATGACATTTCCTTATAATTGAGCCGTTCGAACAGTTTAATCTTGGATAAAAACCTGAACGTGTTAAGTTCGGCTAAGGTAAAAGATTGCCTAAATGGATTAAACATCTGTCTGTTGTTTACTGATCCTGAATATTTTCCTGGTGTTGGCGGTTATTTTAAACCGATCGTCGATCCTATGACCCGCGACCCAAACGATATTTTCACCCGATGTAAAAACCGGAATGCGCTCCTTTAAAGTAAGCGGAATTTTAAGATCGATCATGAAATCGCTGAGCTTTTTTTTATTCCGCATTCCCAGAGGTTGAAACCGGTCGCCTTCTTTCCATCTTCTCACTATCAATGGAAAGATCATCTGATCCATATCCAGAAAGGCAGTTTCAGGGTCGGTGGCTATTTCATAATTCTCACGCGGGCCATGTTCAAAATAAAAATCCTGTCCAAGAAAACTGAGCCTGGATTCCTTGGGATTTACCGGCACCACGATTTCATTCAAGTTTTCAATAGGTACAATAAATGCAAAATCCCTGTCGATTGTGAGTGAATATTCCATGGAAAAAAAGCGCTTTCCAGGCTGACCGTCTAAGGAAGCTAATACGTCACCGGCTTGTTGGTAATTGAAGCCAAAAGGTAGTAGGAGTTCATAGACAATCTGCCGAGGTTTATTTACACTTTTCAGTTCTGATAAAATTAAGCGATAGCCCTTACCATCGGCGATGAGCATTTCTTCCCGGTACTTTTCTATGACCCCGCGATAGATGTTGGCAGAAGATGCAATACGTTCTATAGTGGACTGGAAGGTAGATTCCAATGCCGGATTTATTTGCTTAAGAACCGGAATAACCTGATGACGTATGAGGTTTCGATGATATTTTGTTGTCAAATTGGAGGCATCTTCGCGCCACGCCAGGTGGTTGGCGCTGGCATATTCAAGAATCGTACTACGCGAAGCAAACATGAGAGGACGTACATAAATTCCATACGCAGGCGGCATACCAGTCAGCCCGGCAATTCCCGTTCCTTTAGTAATATTAAACAGTACGGTTTCCAACGAATCATTGATGTGGTGGGCTGTTATGATTTTCACAAAACCTTCCGACCGGGCCAATGACTCAAACCATTGCCTCCTTAATTCGCGGGCAGCCATTTGTATAGAAATCCCATTAGCAGCAGCGTAATCGGATGTTTGGAATTCCTTTACATAAATTGTTTTACCCAATTGTTGTGCGAGGTTTCTTACGAAGATTTCATCACCGTCTGACGCTTCTCCCCGAAGTTTGAAATTGCAATGCGCTATGGAAAAATTGTAATTAGCCTCATGCATCAGGTGTGCCAGAACGACAGAATCCACACCTCCGCTTACGGCAAGCAGGACGGACTCCTCATGCCTAAAAAGCTGGTATTGATCGATATAGTCTGTTAAATGACGATGCATAATTTCTGAAAGGCAAAATTCGTTAGCTTTGTACCGAAATCCTATGGCTTTGAAATCAGCATTAAAGGTAACACTTCTTTCACTTTTTATCGGTTGCACCATATTTTTCGACCTTCCGGGGCAGAATCCCAATAAACTCCTCAGCAAGGCGGATACGCTGGAAGGCGGGGTTAAGGACGGGGTGAGTTTTAAAAAACTCATTGGAAATGTAGTATTTACCCAGGGGCAAACTACGATCTATTGCGATTCGGCTCTCGCTTACGATAAAACAAATTCGATGGAAGCATTCGGAAACGTCCGGATCGAAGACATGCAGGATTCTGTAACCATTACCTCAAACCGACTTAACTACGATGGTGATGGCCGCACCGCCAAACTCAGGGGAAATGTGGTTTATGTTGACGACTCCATCCGGCTGAATACGGAAAACCTGGACTACGACATGATCAACAAATCAGCCGTCTATTTCGATGGCGGAACGATCTTCAGCGGAGTCAATACAATTACCAGCGACAAAGGAAACTACGATACGGAAGGGAAATTGATGATTTTCACTGATAGCGTAGAGATGGTGACGCCGGATTATACTCTCCAAACCAATAATCTTGTGTACAATATGATTACGAAGATTGCTAAAACCAGCAGTGAGACGAAAATAACCACGAAAGAGGGAAGGGTGCTCATGTCAAAACAAGGCAGTGAATTTGACACAAGTAAAAATACTTCTGTATTCATGATGGGCGAAGTAAACACCGATAAGTATTTTCTTAAAGGCGACGAACTTTTCTTTGACAATGTCACTGGATCTTATGAAGCAAAGGGCAATGTATTTCTTCATGCTAAAGAGGACGATGTGATCATAACCGGGCAGCGGGCCAATTTCTGGCAGGATCAGGGACGCGCGCTCATTGTCGGGGAGCCACTGCTCAAAAAGCCACTCACTGATGACACACTCTACCTTAGGGCAGATACCTTGATTTCCATAAGCGACAGCATGGAAACAAATAAGCGCCTGCTCGCATACCCTAATGTGAAGATATATAAAGCCGATGTACAGGGTAAAGCCGATTCGCTGGCATACCTGTTGAGTGATTCGTTGATGATATTTTATCGCGACCCGATTCTTTGGAATGAGGGAAGCCAGATTACTGCCGATACAATAGAGATTACTGTGAAAAATGGCACCATAGATCAGTTGCGTGCAAAAACCGGAGCATTCCTGATATCCCAGGATTCTACCTCAAACTTCAACCAGGTTAAAGGCCGGCAAATGATCGCCTATTTTGTTGGAAAAAGTGTCGATTTTGTAAATGTAAATGGTAATGGTGAAAGCATCTATTTTGTGGCAGATGATGAAGATGTCCATAAGTTTATCGGTATGAACAAAATTGTCTGCTCCAATATGAAAATTGCTTTCGTTGAAAACCAGGTGAATGATATTCGTTTTTTCACCAAACCTGACGGGAGCTTCATTCCGCCGCATGAACTAAAGGAAGAGGATAGTAAATTGGAAGGATTTTCATGGCGAATCGATGAACGCCCGACACGCGGTGAGTTGCTCACCAGCCCGGCAGAACTGGAACGCGTGAGGCAGGAACGCGAAAAATTTATTAAGGAAAATCAACTGGAAATAGATGATGGATTGAGGAAAGTAGAAGAAATCCAGGAAAAACCTGTTTCCGAAGTGGATGCGGTTACTCAGCCGGAAAATCAGTAAGCTGAAATGCTGGTTGGGCCTCTAACAAGTTGATAGTCACCTTCAAATAAAATTGTTTATAAGCCGTTACTCTCTTATATTTGCACCCTTATGTTTCAAAAAGCCATCAGAAGTTTACTAATTATTTCATTATTAGCGCTTTACGTTGGATGTAGCGAATTTCGCCGAATCCAGAAAAGTGACGACTGGAAGCTCAAATACGATGCCGCCCTGGAATATTACGAGAAAAAAGACTATTACCGGTCGGTTATCCTTTTCGATCAGATAAAGCCTTTCATTCGGGGAAGTGCTGAAGCCGAACTGGTAGAGTTCTATTACGCTTATGCGCATTACTACCAAAAGCAGTACCTGCTTGCTTCACATTATTTCAAGAATTTCCACGATACCTACAACCGAAGTGAGTTTGCTGAAGAATCCTTTTATATGTACGGATATTCGCTGTTTAAACAATCACCGGTTTACAACCTCGATCAGTCGAGTACTGTGGAGGCCATCACCGCATTGCAAACTTTTCTGAACCGCTATCCTTCCAGTCAATATCGCAACGAGGCAACCAACATTCAGGCAGAATTGCGCTTGAAGCTGGAGCAGAAAGCTTATGAAAACGCGAAATTGTACTTTAAACTGGGCCGTTTGAATGCCGCGTTGATAGCGCTGGATAATTTCAGAAAAGATCACCCGGATTCCATGCTCAGTGAAGAAGCTAATTACCTGATGGTTCAGGCTGCCTTCAATTATGCAAAGGAGAGCATTATCTCAAGACAAAAAGAGCGATATTATGACTGCATTGAACATTATGAAGAGTTTCTGGAAAATTATCCCGAAAGCAAATATATCGACGATATGCAGGCCTATTACTCGGATAGCATTGATGAAATAGAAAAACTTACAGAAGATAAATTATAAATCATGGCAATTAATCCTTCAATCATTTCAAGGGATCTGAACAGACTAGCAAAGGACACCCACAACGTGTACGAGTCAGTAGCTGTAATCTCAAAAAGAGCAAGGCAAATTTCTGCCTTAGTAAAGGAAGAACTCACGAACAAACTCGCTGAATTCGCCACTACAGTGGACAATCTGGAGGAAATCTTCGAAAACCGTGAACAAATAGAAATATCAAGGTTTTATGAAAGGCTTCCTAAATCAACTAACATAGCTACGGAAGAATTCCTCAATGGCGAGCTCACATTCCGATATCCGGAAGAAGAGGCTCCACAGGAATTCTATTAGTAGTTAGTCCATGCTTCGTGGAAAAAACATCCTGGTGGGTATCACCGGTAGTATAGCTGCCTATAAATCTGCTATACTCATCAGGTCGTTGGTAAAGGAAGGTGCCAATGTAAAAGTGATAATGACCCCTTCAGCCACGGAGTTTATAAGCCCGCTCACACTTTCTACCCTATCAAAAAACCCAGTTAATCTGGATTTTTTCAACGAGAAATCCGGTGAATGGACAAGTCATGTAGAGCTTGGTCTTTGGGCCGATCTTTATGTTATAGCTCCCGCAACTGCCAACAGCATAGCCAAGTTTGCCAATGGAATCTGCGAAGATCTCCTTGCTGCCGTTTATCTGTCAGCACGTTGTCCGGTCTATGTAGCCCCGGCAATGGATGTGGATATGTATCGGCATCAAACCACGCGAAACAACCTTGCCATTCTGACGAAGTACGGTAATACTATCATTGATGCCGATCATGGCGAATTGGCCAGCGGGCTCATCGGAGAAGGTCGGATGACCGAGCCGGAAGAGATTGTACAAATACTCCAGAATCATTTTCGCATTTCAGAAAAATTGGCTGGAAAAATCGCACTTATTACAGCAGGACCAACACTTGAGGCTATCGACCCGGTGCGGTATATCAGCAATCATTCCACTGGGAAAATGGGCTACGCCATTGCGGAGGAATTGGCCGATCACGGTGTAAAAGTGAAGCTCGTCACTGGCCCAGTCGCGCTTACGCTGAATCACAAAAATATTGAGTTAATTCCTGTGACTTCAGCTGAAGAGATGTTCAACAAAAGCCTTGATATTTTTCCATATTCAGATATAACTGTCCTAGCCGCTGCTGTGGCTGATTATAAACCAGTAAAAGCGGAAACGGAAAAAATTAAAAAGAAACAGCAAACACTCGCGATTGCGCTCGAGCCAACAAAGGACATTGCCCAGGCCCTGGGTAAATCAAAAAATAAAAATCAACTAATCATTGGATTTGCCCTGGAAACAGACAACGAGTTGGATAACGCTCGCCTGAAGCTCCAAAAGAAGAACTTCGATATGATAGTTCTGAATTCGTTAAGAGACCAGGGAGCAGGTTTTGGTCATGACACCAATAAAGTGACCATAATCCATAAGGATAATGAAGTGAAGCATTTCGAACTTAAATCGAAGCAGGAAGTGGCACGTGATATTGTTCAGGAAATAATCACCAAAATCCGTGAATAAGGGCTGGATATTCACACTATTGCTTCTCTATAGTCTTGGTCAGCTGTTTGGCCAGGAACTCAATTGTATAGTGAAAGTGGATGACCAGCGCGCCCAAACATCCGACAGAGCTGTATTCCGAGATATGGAACAGTCTTTCGCCCGATTTCTTAATAACCGGAAGTGGACCGAGAACGAATACACGCCACAGGAGCGCATCCAGTGCAATCTTTCCATTACCATCGAAAGTATGCCGGCAGTAGGAGTATTCAAGGCCACGGTGCAGGTGCAATCTGTTCGGCCTGTATACAATACGAGTTATACTTCGCTCATGTTCAACTTTGCTGACCGGGATTGGCAATTTCAATATATTGAATCCACACCACTCGATTTCGGAGATAATGTTTTCACAAGCAGCCTCACATCTATGCTGGCGTTTTATGCCTATGTAATTATCGGCATAGATAATGACTCTTTTGCAGAATTTGGCGGGGATGTTCAGTTTAAAAGGGCACTTGATATAGTAAATCTCGCCCAGCAATCGGAAAGTGGAGGATGGCATGCTTTTGAAAGCAATAGGAATCGCTACTGGCTAAGTGAGAATCTCATCAACCAGGATCTTCGACCAATACGAAAAGGATTGTACACCTATCATCGCCTGGCATTAGATATTTTTGAACAGAAACCTGATGAAGCAAGAGTGTTAATTGTGAATGTTCTTAAGGATATTCAGGCCGCCAACAAGCGTATTCCAAACAGCATCCTCAAAATCACTTTCTTCGACGCAAAAAAAAATGAACTCGTCCGTATCTTCGAAAAAGGCAACCCTGCCACACGACGCGAAGCGTATAATATCCTCGTGGATTTGAATCCGACTAATACGGAAAATTATAAAAGCATTATAGGAAATTAATTCTTCCTGCTACTTTTACTTCATTCGTATCCGAAACGCAAATCTCCAATGCTCAAAAGTCTGGTCATTAGGAACTACGCCTTAATTAAAAATCTGGAACTTAGTCCATCCGCCAGTTTTAACACCATCACCGGTGAAACCGGCGCCGGAAAATCCATAATGCTCGGTGCGTTAGGTTTGCTTCTTGGCAACAGATCAGATACAAGGGTTCTTTATGAAAATGAAGAAAAGTGTATCATAGAGGCGGTTTTCCAGTTAAAAGGGCTCGATCTTGAGGAAATCTTCGAAAGCCTGGAACTCGACTATGCACAGGAAACGATTATGCGCCGGGAGATCAGCGCCTCGGGAAAATCTCGCACTTTCATAAACGATACACCCGTGACGCTCGAAGTCATGAAAACGGTGGGTACCTACCTCATCGACGTGCATTCGCAGCGCGATACATATCTGCTCGGCTCACCGACCTATCAACTCAACATCATTGACGGACTCTCCAAAAATGCCCCAATTCTCCATGAATACAGAACAGCTTACAAGCAGTATAAAGAATTGGAAGCAACCTACAATCGGCTACTGGAATCGTCGGAGCAATTGAAAAAGGAGGCCGATTACAATCATTTTTTGTATGAAGAACTGGTTAAAAGCCGGCTTTCAGAAGGCGAGCTGTCGGCGCTGGAAGAGGAATTAAGGATTATAGAGCATGCCGAGGAAATTAAAGCACGGCTTTTCGAATCTGCCGAACTCCTGGATCAGGGGGAAATAGCAGTGCTTCCAGCTTTGCAGAAGGTTATAAAAAACCTGCAGTCAGTAAGTCAGTTTGCCGAGCACTTTGTCCCCATGAAGGAGCGCATGCATAGCGCCATGCTGGAAATGACAGATATTGCCCGGGAAATAAATAGTGAACTCCAAAAGATCGATTACGACAGCGATCGTCAGAATGAAATCCAGGAGCGACTCAGCCTGCTGTACCAATTATCGCAAAAACACCAGGCGGCTACAGAAAAAGACTTGATAGTCATTCGTGATTCACTTAAAGAGAAAGTAGAAAAAGTCCAGAATTTGGATGCTGAGCTGGAAAATGCCCGAAAATCCATGACAAATTCATACGAGCAATTGACTTCGATTGGTGGCAAATTACAGCAGTCACGGCTGGCGGTTGTTAATGGATTTAAAACCGGCCTTGAAGCCTTATTGAAGGAGTTGGCGATGCCTCATGCCGCTGTGGAGATAAGACATGGAAGCATTCCTCCTACCGCCAACGGCCTGGATAAATTCAATATTTTATTCAGTGCAAACACTGGGATAGCACCTGATGAACTGAAGAATGTAGCCTCCGGTGGTGAATTTTCGAGATTGATGTTTGGGATCAAGTACTTGCTCACCGACTATTCGGCATTGCCGACGATCATATTCGACGAAATCGACACCGGCATATCGGGCGAAGTTGCATTGAAAATGGCGAAAATGATGAAGGCCATGGCTTCTCATCACCAGGTGATTGCGATCACTCATTTACCACAAATTGCGGCAAGCGGCGACACCCACTATTTTGTATTTAAAGAGATAATCGATAATCGCTCGGTCACCATGATCAAAGCGTTGAACGATGCTGAGCGCGTGATGGAAATTGCCAAGATGATCAGCGGAGACAACCCTACTCAAGGGGCATTGCAAAGTGCGAGAGAACTTATAGCGCGCTGATCGGTTTGAGTAGTTTTAATGCTTTTAAATACTGGTACTTAACAAATTATTGCCTATTCCGTCATCAGGATTGCATTAAATTAGGCTATATTTGCCGCCATTAGAATATCTATTGAAAAGTAAAAACTTATAATCGTTATGGGAAAAATTGGAATTTTTTACGGCTCCACGGAAGGCAATACGGAAGATGTAGTCGAAAAAGTAAAAAAAGCGCTTGGCAATGCTGACGTTCACAATGTTGATTCTGCTACTGCTGAAGATATGGCAGAGTATGATACACTAATACTGGCAGCTTCCACATGGGAAATCGGCGAACTACAGGAAGATTGGGATTCATTTATCGATGTCCTTGACGATGTGGATTTCAGCGGTAAAAAAGTATCATTTATCGGAGTTGGCGATGCTGACGGATATCCTGATACATTCTGCGATGCCATAGGTATCATCTACGAAAGAATTGCAAAATCTGGCGCGACATTTTTCGGCGCATGGCCCACAGATGGTTATACCTTCGACGAGTCCAAAGGCGTAGTCAACGGAAAATTCCTCGGTCTTGTTTGTGATGAAGACAACGAATCGGACAAAACCGATGCACGCGTAGCAGCATGGGTAAAACAAATAAAAGGTGAATTAGGCCTCTAATCCTGATTACCCAAACAAGATGACTCCGGATGAAATTGGTTTTTGTCCGGAGTTTTTTATTTTTATACAGAAATTTTCAGCGCTATTTTTTTTCTGAAAGCTGATAATTATCAATTAATATCAAAACTGTACACTTTACATTTGTTTTTTTGTAGAGGTGAGGAATATGACTTCCGGGACTGTTGGTAATTCTATAGAACACCCAGGCGTAATTACAGAAATTACATCCGATACCATTAAAGTAAGTATCGTCAGTGTATCAGCCTGTGGTACGTGTCATGCCCAATCCACATGCTCCGTATCAGATAAGGAAATAAAGACCGTCGATGTGCCGCGTCACGGGCAGCAGTTTCAGGTTGGTGAAAATGTCAATGTAGTTTTTCAGAAATCACTTGGGCCATTAGCTATACTTTTGGGCTACGTGGCGCCTTTGATTGTACTTGTCATCATACTGACTATTAGCTGGTCTGTTACGAATAATGAAGTAAAAAGCGGCTTATTCTCCATTGCGGGGGTTGCCGTTTATTATTCTTTACTGACGCTTTTTCGCACTAAGCTGAAGAGCACATTTTTATTCACGATCCAAAAAGGCTGAAAATATTATGAGTCCAACGATCCTGTTTACCGTCGGAACAATCACCATACTGGGATTTCTCTCGGCGGCTATACTGTATTTTATAGCCAGCAAGTTCAAAGTCTATGAAGATCCCAAAATCGAAGAAGTAGAAGCTGCCCTGCCCAATACCAATTGTGGTGGATGCGGTCATCCTGGTTGTCGCGCCTTCGCTGAAGCGTGTGTAAAGGCATCTGATCTATCAGATCTGCATTGTCCGGTAGGAGGCAATGACACCATGAAGAAGGTGGCTTCCTTGCTTGGCATGGAAGTGGAAGAGCGCGACCCCTATGTAGCGGTGGTGAGGTGCAGCGGATCATTCGAATACAGGCAGAAAGTAAATGTGTATGACGGAAGCCCAAATTGTACCATCGCTCATACCCTTTATGGCGGTGATACAGGATGCCAGTACGGTTGTCTGGGCTTTGGAGAATGTGTGGATGCGTGCGATTTCCAGGCCATGTATATGGATGAAAAAACCGGCCTTCCGGTTGTGATTCAGGATAAGTGTACTGCTTGCAATGCTTGTGTGAAAGCTTGTCCTCGAAACATCCTGGAGCTGAGACCAATGGGCCGGAAAAACCGCCGGATATTTGTTTCGTGTATCAATCAGGATAAAGGAGGTGCAGCTAAGAAAGCCTGTGAAGTAGCCTGTACGGGCTGTAGTAAGTGCGAGAGTGAATGTAAATATGATGCCATTACCATTCAAAACTACCTCGCCTACATCGATCCTGAAAAATGCAAGCTTTGCAGAAAGTGCGCACCAGTTTGTAAGTCCAATTCTATCCTTGAAATAAATTTTCCACCCCGGAAAGAAGAATCCGAAAAACCCGAGCGTGAGAAACGTGAAAGGCCGGAACGCCGCGCAGCAGAAACTGATACGGCGGTCATGGAACAGGAAGGTGAAGTAAATGTGATCGCTATGGTGCAGAAAGCAAACGAGGAATCGGATAATCAAGGGAGTTCAGATAATAAAGAAATACTTTAATGAGCCTGGCAAATAATACGATTAAGACATTCCCGATGGGCGGCGTTCATCCGGAAGAAAACAAAATAACTGCCTCCAAGCCCATTATAAAGTTGGCTAATCCCGAGGAGGTTATCATACCTATATCGCAGCATATTGGCGCACCTGCCAAGCCAATTGTAGAGCAGCGTGAGAAAGTGAAAGTCGGACAGGTTATTGCCCGAAGTGAGGGATTTGTTTCGGCAAATATCCATGCCACTATTTCCGGTACGGTAACTAAAATCGATAAGGTGATCGATGCTACCGGTTACAAGCGCGAAGCCATCATCATTAAGGCAGGCAAGGACGGCGAGGAGTGGGATGAGCAAATCGATCTCTCGGAAACCCTGGTAAAAAACATTAACCTGCAGCGTGATGAAATCATAAAAAAGATTGCCGATGCAGGCATCGTTGGCCTTGGCGGAGCCACCTTCCCATCGCATGTAAAGCTGTCAATTCCGAAAGGAAAAAAAGCAGATTGCCTTATCATCAACGGTGTGGAGTGTGAGCCCTATCTCACGTCAGATCACCGGCTCATGCTGGAAAAAGGAGAAGAAATTATC
>JBGSYX010000473.1:0-14116 GCA_041750735.1 Cyclobacteriaceae bacterium | reverse complement strand
AATTTATAATGTATATGAATATGGTAAATCCCTGATTTAAAAACAGGAAGTCGCCAGGCTAATTTCTTTTACAAAAGCGTGAGCTTGTTATTGATCTCCAGAGCCATAGCCTCTTGTCGCAATTCGCTTTTGATAGTTCGCACAAAATCCACGATATCACCCATGTATTTACGCAAATCGGCAGCCGAAACGTACGTATGGATTTTAAACACTTTTTCGCCGACCAGGCCGGATTCATGGCTGTTCCATACGCCTTTTACTTCTTCACATGTGGCGCCTCCAAAACGCTTACCGAGGAAATCGAGTGTCTTGTCAATGAATATACCAGATTCGGTAAGCGTTCCATCTTGGCTGATGGTAGGTATCAGGATTCCTACCTGGTTATCGCGATGCAACCGGTCGGCAAGGTATGCGGCGGCGTTATGGAAGGATGTTGCCAATGGGTGTCCCGGTGTTTTTTTGGTAGATTGTGATTTTTTGACATTTGGATTCAACATAATCTCCAGGTCTGGCTCAGCGGTATTTGATGATTTGTCTGCTTTCTGATTTATCATTACCAAAAGAACCTGCGAGGTATGGAGCCGCAACTCGTTTTTGATGGTTTTTTGATGATTGACCAACTCACTCCACGACGCATCATCCGGTGGTCCGAGCAATATCACCTGATCAGCAACTTCAAGGGCAGCGCCTGGATTTCTGGCAAATTCATGTTTCAATAATATTACAAGGTTATCATAGTGATTCAGCAAATTGTCGATGTAAAGCGCCAACTTCATCATGTTGGTTTTACTTTCCGGCGTGTAGGCATTCAGTATATCAATGCCACCATCCTGGAACATTCGACCACCGGAACCAAAAGTGAATGCATCGTGCCCGCTTGAGGAAGTCATGCCGGGGTATTCAGCAAGTACGGTATTGCGTTCGTTGAGGTGTTTCAGTTTGATCGCTAGTTGGCGTGGCAGTTTGTGTGCATCGGTTATATCAAATCTGTCAATGATAAAAACCACTTTTTTCTCACGACCGCCCTGTGTCAGACGTTTGTTGGATTCCGTAAGGTAATAACCAAGCATCCTGGCCAGTTCGATAGTGATAGACGGATGCTCGTGTAGTATTTGTATGAACGATTCTCTTTGGATGAACAATAATTCCACGTCTGTTAGTGCTTGTACCGTGGCAGATCGCGGCTTTTTTTCCAAGATGCCTAATTCACCAAAGGTATTTCCTGGAAGCAGGTAAGCGAGTATTTTATCGGGATGACCTGGAACCACCTTTTTGATTTTAACTATGCCCTGGATGATGATAAATAACCGGTCGCCTGGATCACCTTCGGAAACAATTATCTCTTCACTGTTATATCGTATATAATCCGTTTGATGCACCACCTGAGCAAGCTGCTCTTCATGGAGGTGCTTAAAAATTGCAGCGCATTTCAGGCCTTTGAGTATTTTAGACTCGTCGCGTATCAACAGTTTTTTAATTTATCCGATAAAAAATCCATCATGGATTGTTCTGCGAATTGCCATTTGTCAATCTCATATTAATGGCATTCAGAAGCTGGATGTAATCCTGGTTTTGGGGCGAAATTTTCAATAATCGGATGGCGGTCTCCTTTGCATCATTCAGACGGTTTTGGTTGTAATACAAGGACGTCAGCGCATAGAGATTGGATTCGGAATCCTGGTTGATTTTTAATCCATCAGTAAAGGCCTTTTCCGCATCCTCATTCCTCCCGAGTTGCTGAAGTACGAGACCGTAATTATAGAAAATCCGGTCGTTGTCATGAACCAGTTCACTGACAGTCTTAAGGTACGTTGATGCTTTTTCCATATTGCCCTGTTCGGCAAGCAGTAATCCGACGGAATAATAAGCAGGTGAAAATAGGGGTTCCTGTTCGATCACTTTCAGAAACATATTTTCCGCATCGGCAAATCGGCTTTGGCCATAATAAATACTCGCCAGGTTCATTCGGGCAGTATTAAATCGGTTATCAAGAGCAATGGCCTTTAGGTATGCCTGCTCTGCCAGAGCCTGGTTGCCGGTGCGTTCGTAATAACGCGCAATTTCCATCTGGCCACCTGGCCAGTCGGAACGGAGTTGTAGCCCGGACCAATAATCTCCAAATACGTTATCAAAATTTACCTGATCCAAAGTGTTGAGGGAGTTGCGCGGCACATCGATCAACGATCCCACGGCTGCTACCCGAACAGAAAGTTTTTCATCAGTGAGCAATGGCGCCAATTGTGTCGTTTTAGCAGTTGCAGGGAAAGGCTCCATAGCTCTGGCTGAATAATTTCTGACGATTGGATCCTGATCCTTAAGCATTTTTACAATCGCGTTATACGCATCTGTAGTGGCGATGTCACCCAGGTACATGATTGCCGTACCTCTCGCTATGGCTGGTTGACTTGTATCCGCGGCAACGTCTGCAAGTATCGGAACGACTTCGGGTGTGCGGTTTCTCCCCGGAGCAAGTGCGTCGGAGAAGTGTTTCACACGGTTGGGACCATACCATTTTATCACCGCTTCGGCTGACCATTTCGCAGTTTTATCACCGTGACAGGCAGCATCGTTGCACGTATTCGGTACCCCGTATTTGTCACTCAGATCAGGACGTGGTACGCGGAAACTGTGATCACGACGAAAGTCATTGCCCATGTAAGTCCGGCCAGGCATATGGCAACTGATGCATTGCGCAGCGGGCGTCTCTATCTTATGGAAATGATGCGTTTTTGTATCGTACTTATCGGGTACGTGGCACTGAAGGCAAAGTTTATTGCCATCCAATTTCAGCTTCAACGAATGACTGTTGTGGCAGTCGCTGCATTTTACACCTCGAGCATACATTTTACTCTGAGTAAACGAACCATAAACATATACTTCACCCAATATTTGTCCGTCCGCGTAGTATTGATCGTCGCGGAGCCAGTCGGGAGTATAGTGATCCAGATAAGTGCCCTCATGATCATAAAATCCGGTGTGTTGTGTGCGGATTGAGTGACATCGGGCGCACTGATCTACGAGTTGTCGCGAAGGTGTGGCTTTACCCATGTATATTGTGCCGATATTGGTCGGTTTCACGGCGGCATTTTTATATTCTTCCGACTCGGTAATTCGCACATGTTCCTGCCCAGGGCCATGACACGATTCACAACTCACATCGATGATGGAATAGGTGGTGTTATAGGAGTTTTTACCTGGATCAAAGTTTTTCCTGACCAACGTACTGTGGCAATCGCTGCACATCATGTTCCAGTTCAAACCACCCTTGGTCCAGTGGATGAATTCATCCAGTTCTACCTCTGTTTCAGGATACAAATCAAACCAGACCTTTTTCTCAGTGTCCCAGGCTGTGCGCAGGCACTGCAGCCGTCCGCCCGGAAACTGAACCATGTATTGTTGCAGCGGCCTTATACCAAAAGTGTATAGCACTTCGAAATCCTGGTACGTTCCATCAGGCCCTTGTGTATTTACAAAATAGTGCTCATTTTCCATGAAAAACCGCGATGTGACACCCTGGCTAACGAAAATTGTATCGAAGTTGGCTCGTATGGAATTGGAATCGGCTTTCATCATGGCCAGGTCGTGATCCGATCCCAACCAATCAGCATATTCTTTTTCATGACAACTTTGACAACGTTCGCTACCCGTATACTGTGCATATAGTGTACCGTATTTAGTATTTCTTTCATTGAATGGTTGCACTGCAATCGCTGTTTCCTTTTTATCGCTTTCGCAACCGGCACAAAACAGAGCTGTTAGGAGGATGATTACTAAACCTTTCCACGGATAATTGTGAATATTTTTATATGGTGTTTTCAATTTTCCGGATTATGATGGAATTAGCCTGATGTAAAAAGCAAAAAAATAGCGCTTTAGAAATAATTGAATCGAAGATATGGTAATTTTATTTCCTGATAAACCCAAAATCCCAAAAAACTCATGAATGACTTTAACAGAAGAAAATTTTTAGCCACCTCTGGCTTGGCTGCAGTAGCGTCGTTGGCATGGAATTCACCAGCAAAATCAGCAAATCCCAAGGCTGCAACCTTTCGTCTTGGATTGGCCTCGTATTCTTTACGCAAGTTTTCACAAGCCGAAGCCATCCTCATGGCCAAGCGAGCTGGTCTGACTGAAATGTGCTTTAAAAGTATGCATTTGCCATTGGAAGCACCTGTCGCAGAGTTGAAAGCAGCTTCGAAAAAACTCACCGATGCTGGAATGACATTGTATGCCGGAGGTGTAATCTATATGAAATCCAAAGAAGAAGTAGATCAGGCATTTGCCTATGCAAAAAATGCCGGAATGCCCATGATCATTGGTGTTCCCAATCACGATTTGCTGGCTTATACCAATGAAAAAATAAAGCAAACCGGAATAAAGGTCGCCATTCACAACCATGGCCCCGGAGATGAGGTATATCCAAGTCCCCAGAGTATCTATGAAAAAATTAAAAACCTGGATTCGCGTTTCGGTATGTGTTTGGACATTGGGCATACTCAACGCATCGGTCTTGATCCCGCCAAAGAAACAGAAAAATACTTCGATCGGCTTTTTGACATTCACATCAAGGATGTCTCTAGCTCCACACCAGAAGGCGATACAGTTGAAATAGGCCGCGGCGTCATTGATATTCCGGCCTTTCTCAAAGCATTGGTTAAAAAAGGATATAAAGGGGTTATCGCGTTTGAGTATGAGAAAGATGAAAATGATCCGATGCCTGGTCTTTGCGAATCAGTTGGCTATGTAAAAGGCTGCTTGAGAATGTTGGGCTGAGATTGAAGGAAAAAGATAGAGGGGATTGAATGAAGGAGATTGAATTAAATTAAGATTGAAAACGGATTGATAAACTACTTTTTAGATGAAAATGATGGACTATAAAGATAATACCCGACGTTCCTTTCTGAAGAAGTCGGCCGTTGTTGCGGGAGCAATCACTGTTGGAGCTAATCTTACGCTTTCCAGCGCACCTCAGCCAAAAGTTAATAAACTGCCGAAATGGAAGGGATTTAACCTCCTCGACTTCTTTTCTCCCAATCCCAATGAATCGAGAGATGGAACGCAGGAGGAATACCTGAAATGGATGGCTGATTGGGGCTTCGATTTTGTCCGTATTCCCATGGCTTATCCGTCGTATCTGAAATTTGACCGTTCTAAAAACATCACGCCGGACCAGATTCGAAACATCGATACAAGTCAGACGGATAAAATTGAAAACCTGGTTTCACTGGCGCATAAACACAACATGCACGTAAGCCTGAATCTGCACCGCGCCCCCGGGTTTTGTGTAAATGCAGGATTCTATGAACCCTACAACCTTTGGCAGGATGAGGCCGCGCAGGAAGATTTTTATTTCCATTGGAATTTCTGGGCAAACCGGTACAAGAATGTTTCGCGCCAAAAGATCAGTTTCGACCTCGTCAACGAACCCTGTACACGTGAAGACATGAACGACCAACATTCAGCACGAGGCCCGATTCCAGGTGAGTTATACCGTAAGGTTGCCCTGGGCGCTGCGAATGCCATCAGAAAAGAAAACCCTGGACACCTCATCATTGCCGATGGAAATAATGTGGGCCGGGACGTGATTCCCGAGATAGCCGATCTGGATATTGGTCAGAGTTGTCGGGGTTATAACCCTGCCATTATATCGCATTACAAAGCGCCATGGGTATATAAGGAAACAGAAAATCTGCCTGTTCCAAAGTGGCCGGGCCAGGTAGGTGATGAATATTTGAGTAAGGCCATGCTGGAGGAAATGTACAAACCGTGGATTGAGTGGATGCATAAGGGTGTTGGCGTGCATTGCGGTGAGTGCGGTTGCTGGAACAAAACGCCACATGATGTGTTTCTCGCCTGGTTTACCGATGTACTGGGTATACTTTCCGAGAATGGTGTCGGCTTCGCGCTATGGGAATTCCGTGGAAGTTTTGGCATTATCGACTCCGGTCGGGAGGATATTCAGTATGAAGATTGGTATGGGCACAAACTCGACCGGAAGTTACTCAATATGCTTACGAAGGTTTAGCAAACGATTTGTTTCACTTTTTAAAGTGCTAAATCAGGTAGTTACGTTCCTTGTGGGCAATATTTATATTCCCACTGTGATCATTTCAGCAGCACGAGCGGCTTGTTCCGGTGTACCGAGTACATAGACAATGTCGCCTTCGCGCAGTCTTTCAGAAGGCCCTGGGTGATCAATGATAATCTCCTGTCGGTTTATCGCCACAATAGTGACACCAAACACCTTCCTGAAATTGATTTCAGCGAGCGAGCTACCGATGATCTTGCATCCCTGGTCAATTTTCAAGGCGATAACTTCGATATTAGGAATTTCAGGAAGTAGTAAGTCCGGATACTTCTCCCTGTCGCGGAAGATTCCATAATTATCTTCCCTGATATTTTCGATAGTTTGAAGAATATCCTTACGCGGAATCAGGTATTTGGTCAGAATCCTTTCAAATAAATTGATGGCTGTTTCGAATTCCTCCGGTATCACGTGGTCAGCACCCAGTTTGTACAGGTCTTCCATGTCATAGATCTGTCGGGACCGTACAATGATGACAGCGTGCTTATTAAGTTGGCGCACCTGTTCTGTCACGGTCATGGCCGTAATCAATTCGCCGATGGAAATTACTACAACCCGCGCAGTATCCACATGGGCTTTTTTGAGTATAGGCCTATTAATCGCGTCGCCGTAGAGCACTGTTTCGCCTTTTTTCTGCTTTGCCCGGACAATTGCAGGATCAAAAATTATAGAAATATAGGGCAGGTTCATGCGCTTAGCCATTACCGATAAATTCAAGGCCCGGGAATCCTTGCCTATCAGCACGAGGTGGTCATGCAATTCGGGGATATCGATTTGCTGCAATGGAAATAAACCGTCAACGAGAAATTTAGGTAAAGGCAGTTTTAAAATTGCGGTAGATATCGATTCTCCCAGGTTGATAAGAAATGGCGAAATCGCCATAGTTATGATGGCTGTCGCAAGAAATAATTGAAAATAAAACGCTGTAATGATGCTATGATCCAAGCCAAGTTGCGCGAGTATAAATGAAAATTCACCAACCTGGCTAATCGCAAGTCCGACGAGAATCGTGCCTTTGAGTGTATGACCGAGAATGAATGCACAGAACATACCGATCGCCATTTTCACAACCACTACCACAATTACGCTCGCTAGCACTAGCCAGAAATGCTCAGCAACAAAGGATAAGTTGAGCAACATCCCAATGGATACAAAGAAGAAGCTGGTAAATGTGTCTTTGAATGGCGCGATGTTGCCGAATGTGTTATGGCTGTAGCCTGAATCGGATATCATGAGTCCGGCAAGAAATGCCCCAAAAGCCAATGACATTCCCAGGGAAGAGGTTAGCAATGCCACAGAAAAACAAATGAGGAGTACACTCATAAAGAAAAGTTCATGATTACGTGTAAGCGCCACCATATGCAACAGCTTTGGCATAAACCACCGATTGCCCGCAAATACGACCCCAATGATCAACAGAGTCTTCAATCCAAGCATCAGCAAGTCAACCCCTATTTTTTCTCCTCCGCTGTCCAGCATAGGTACAAAAAGCAGAAGTGGCACGAGTACGATATCCTGAAATACCAGGATGCCGAGGACAGTTCTGCCATAGTTGCTGGTGAGTTCGGAGCGTTCCTGGAGAATTTTTAGTACCACCGCCGTGCTGCTTAGCGCCGTGATGAGCCCGGCAAATAAGGCAGTTGCCCAAGGCAGTTCCATAAAATGTACAATGACCATCACGACGACTGTAGTAGCTACCATTTGTAAAAGACCACCCCAAAAAACGATATGGCGGATTTTCAACAGGTGATTGAGAGAAAACTCCAGTCCAATGGTAAAAAGCAATAATATGATGCCGATTTCAGCCATCAATTCTATGTCTTTGGGCACATGAATGACGGCCAGGGCATACGGCCCTGCTATGACGCCGGTAATCAGATAGCCGATGATGGTTGGAATCTTAAACCTCGTGAATATGAAATTAACCAGCGTGGACAGCGCAAAAATGATAACAATGTCTTTTAAAACGTTCAGATCCATGTGGTTTCTGTTATAGAAAAGTCTATTTTATGAATGTCGATAATATATTTGAATTTAGCGGCAATACCAAATCATTAGAACCAATTGGATCTACCTAAAATATCACTTTACCTTACGTGAATCCGCTAAAAAAAGAACACATATATTTCAAGAGGTATTGCATCATTTATGCTAATGACCGTAATTCCCGCTTTGAAACAAATAATTTTTCCTTTAACTATAAACTACTACTAACATGAGTATGATGAAAGAATTCAAGGAGTTTGCCATGAAGGGTAATCTCATTGATATGGCAATTGCATTTGTTATGGGTGTTGCCTTTGCCAAAATAGTCACCGCATTTATCGATGGCATGGTGATGCCACTGGTTGGGAAACTTACGGCCGGGGTGGACTTTAAGTCCTTGAAGATTATTATCAGCGACGCCGTCCTGGATGCTTCCGGGAATGTAGTTACAGCGGAAACGGCGATTCGTTATGGTGAGTTTATCACGGTTTTAATTGATTTTTTGCTTGTGGCATTTGTCATGTTCATGATCATAAAATCAGTGAATAAGCTGAAAAGGAAAGAGGAAGCAGCGCCCGTAGCACCTCCGCCACCAAGCGATGAGGTGAAATTGCTTACTGAAATCCGCGATTTGCTTAAGAAGTAGCCTATTTTATGGTGAGGCATTACAGGATGTAGACCGAATGTGTGGTTTGCATCCTTTTTTTTGTTGGATTCTGCATGGATCCTGTGGCACGGGTTACGCTGTGCTTAACGTGCCATTGGAGTTACTATCAATATTCCCCCCGAAAAAATAAATCAAATTGAAAAGCAGCTTAATGAAACAACGAACAAAGTCAAAAATTGAAAAAATTGATATAGTTTTATTAATACTTGCTTCATTTTTTTTTGGTGTGCCGTTTGGCTCAGGTTTTATATTGTTAGTGGCGATATATCGTAAGCATGTTAGGTTGTTTTGGATAAATATTTTCCCAATATTGATTATTAATTTTTCGTTTGCGATAGGTAGATTTTTTATTAAAATTAGCAATACTGAATTCATATTCTATAACAGCTTGATCATACTGTTATTAGTCATTTATAATTTCGTTATGCTCAGTTGGATAGTAAAAGATTAAAATTTGATAATCAATTGTATTTGCTACTCCTGCTACCTCGGTCTGTGTCCTCACAGACCGAAACGACCTCACCTCAAATGTTCTCCCTACACTTCAATTTAAAATCTACTTCTGTAATGTGTCAGAAATCCAAACTCATCTACTCCGTGTTCATAAAATTTTGCTGACGACCAATAATAATTTTCAGGTTGATTGGCTTTGTTCCATCGCTCCTGCAAAGGGTTCGTATGAATATATTCCATTTATTTCGGTCTGTGGGGACACAGACCGAGGAAAGGGACCAAGGTAAAGAGGATAGCGAACGAGGAAAAGGCACTCATTCAACAGACGCAATTTGATTGTAGAATTTCTTTCCCTGCTCGTCCAAACCGTCAAATATTGCTCCGGCAGCTTTTTCGCGAAATGCCTTCTGATCCACTTCCACGAAGGTCATTCCTTTACTTTCCAGATCCATCCGAAAAGTCGCCTCCTTTTCTAGAAAAAGCTTATGCTCATATGCCTGCATAGCCGCGGCACAATCCAAAAATACTGACTGGTATTTTCCCGGCAGTTGCTGGAATTGTTTTTCACCTATTACTACATACACCCAACTTATCACATGGCCGGTGAGGTTCACGTATTTCTGCACTTCCTGGAAATTGGAACTGGCGATCATAGCCAGCGGGTTTTCCTGGCCGTCGATAGCTCCCTGCTGCAACGCAGTGAAAACCTCCGAAAGAGCCATGGGCGTCGGTTTAGCGCCTAGCGCTTGCCAGGCTGTAACATAGGACGGCACATTCGGAATGCGTATCATCAGTCCCTTCAACTCATCAGGGTGGCGTATGGGGCGGTTTGTTGTAAGATGCCGGGGACCGCGCTGAAAATAGCAGATGGGGCGCAGACCGGTGGTTTGCATTATTTCCTTTTCCATCATTTTACCAATTCTGCCCTCGGCGACTGCTTTCATATGAATGGTGTCACGAAGTAAAAAAGGCATGTCGGTAAATGCCGCCAAATAGGTCCAGTTTTGAAGTGTACCACCGGTTATGGTCATATCGGTTATGCCTGCCATAATACTCCTGATCATTTCGGTTTCCTTGCCCAATTGTTCATTGGCAAATACAGTCACGCGTACATGACCCTCCGTCCGCACGTTAAGTATGGAATCAAAATACATCGCAGCACGATGCCAGGTATGGTCCTCATTGGCAGGATGGCCAAGCTTGAATACGTGGGTTTCTTCCCTTCGTGTAGAACAACTGAGTAACAGGGCAACCAAAGAAAAAGCTACCGCCGAACGGCGTGCGTAAAAAAACATCGAATTCCCATAACCATTTTCCATCTACGCTAATTTTAGCAATTGGTATTCAACGACTCCGATTTAATGAATTATTCTAAATTCGGCAATTCCGAATCATCATGCCAACGGATTGATGTGGCTTGAACGCTCCTGGTCATTTGTACTGATGTAATTCACCGCCCTATGGATTATTTCCACATGTATCGTATCCGTTTTACCGACCAGTTCGCCATCCAGTTGGAGCATTTTTGGCTCTGGCAAATGAATCACCGCTTCCTTTCCCTGATAAACTTCGAAGTACCCTTCAAGCGCTTCAAAGGCCAGTTCCGTAAAGGCAGTCAGTCCGAGATTAATGATCCCCTGAAGGTCATTTTGTTTGGTAATGACAATCTCAAAAAAGCCATCAAAAGGATTGCCGCGTGGATTTATGATAGCTCCGGTGCCGTACATTCTGGTATTGGCAATGATGACGGCGAAGGCTTTATGACTGTGTTTCCTTCCGTTTATTTCGATGGTTGCCTTGAAAGAAGGTGCATTTTTCACAGCCTCTACAAGGTGTTTGGCGTAGGCAAGCCAACCCCGCCGTTCTTCGCGCGCAAACTTCTCCACAAGCGATGCATTGATGCCGACATCACCAAGATGCAGGGAATAGTACTCTGTATTTATTCGCAGGATGTCGATGGGCGTTATTATTTCTGAAGAAATAATATCCTGAAAAGCCAGCATTGGGTCATTGGGCACACCGAGTTCCTTGGCCATCCCGTTAGCAGATCCCATGGGCACAATTCCGAAAGGAATGTTTGTTTGCAAAAGCGCCTTCGCCGTGAGTTGGGTGGTGCCGTCCCCGCCCGTTGAAACAACTCTATCAGGTTTTACAGCATCAATTATTGCGCGAAGCTTATCGGTGTCATTCTCACCGGTTGTGAAAAAGTTCTCCATCCCGAAGCCGTATTTTTCGCACAACAGAGATGCCTGGTCCAGGAAGCTTTGCTTATCTCTTCCTCCTGCAATCGGATTCACAACAAACAGTAATCGCATATGGAAATTTACTGATTTTATTTCTGATTTGTTGCGATACTATGCATGAGATGAAGCATCAGTATTGGTAATTCGAACTTGAGTCTTGAGAATTGTTTGAGAGTTGTCTTTTGTTTTTTGGTGCTTTAAGCTTTTATTGACCGATACTAACTGAATTAATTATTACAAAATATGGATTATGTGCTGATAACAGGGGTGAGTACCGGGATCGGTTATGCACTCGCTAAAAAATTTCTCGCCGAAGGCTGCATTGTCTTTGGCAGTGTGAGAAATGTAAAAGATGCTGAAAAGTTGAAGCTGGATTTTGGGCAATCTTTTCATCCGCTACTATTTGATGTTACGAACCAAGAGGCTATTGAGGCGGCCGTCGGGGAAGTGGAAAAACTGCTTCAGGGAAAAGCCCTGGCCGGGCTTATAAACAACTCCGGTATCGCATTAGGAGGGCCGGTAGCATATCTTCCTCTGAGTGAATTCAGGCGGCAGTTCGATGTCAATGTCTTTGGTCTTATTGCAGTCACCAAGGCTTTTTTGCCATTGCTTGGCGCCAGGGCAGGTTTCAATGGTCATCCGGGGAAAATTCTCAATATCAGTTCGGTTTCAGGAAAGGTTGGTTTTCCTTTCATCGCACCGTATTGTGCCTCCAAATTTGCCGTGGAGGGCTTTTCGCAATCGCTGCGCCGGGAGTTGCTACCCTATGGCATCGACGTGATCACCATCGGCCCGGGGCCGGTAAAAACGCCTATTTGGGGTAAGGCGGAAGAAACACCGGAGGAAGTGCTCCGGTCTGATTACGGGACTGCTGTTGGCCGGTTCAGGGAATTTATGAAGAAGGGAGCAGATGCCGGTTTGGAAGCCGACGACCTGGCAAATCGCGTGTTCCGTGTATTTGTAAAGAAGCGTGCACGCACCAATTATCTTTTTATGAACAATAAGTTTTTCAACTATATCGTGCCCGAGTATTTCATGACTGACCGCATGATGGACCGCATGCTAAAGAAAATGCTATTCAAATAATATTCAACCGTAGGATATTCGCCATGACGGTCACGCACTTATTGAAAATTTGGCAAGCGTAAACAGCTATTGACAGAAAACTTTCATTTCTTTGCGGTGATTTTTGCGTAATGGACAATGCGTGATTGCCTTTATTGATTTATTAAATAATTACTCCAATGAGTGCTTCTGAAAATGGCCCGCTAAACGAAAGCGTGAAAAATGCCTCTCTTAATTTTATTGAACTGATGATAGAGAAGGACCTGCAGGACGGTAAACTCCAGCAAATCATTACACGCTTCCCACCAGAACCCAATGGTCACCTGCATATTGGACATGCCAAGGCGATCAGCCTTGACTTCGGGTTGGCCCAAAAGTACAACGGCAAATGCAATCTGCGTTTCGACGATACGAACCCGGTTACTGAAGAGGACGAATACGTTCAGGCAATAAAGGCTGATATAGCGTGGCTTGGCTTCAAATGGGATAATGAGTTCTATGCATCTGACTATTTTGGCCAACTATATGAATGGGCCATCAAACTAATCAAAAAAGGCAAAGCTTATGTCGACGATCTTTCTGCCGACCAGATCGCTGCCACCAAAGGAACACCAACACAGGCGGGCGAAGAAAGTCCTTATCGCAACAGAAGCGTGGAGGAGAATCTGCGCTTGCTGGAAGGAATGAAAAACGGTGAATACGACGAAGGTGTACGGGTGCTACGAGCCAAGATCGATATGGCTTCCCCAAATATGCACATGCGCGACCCGGTTATGTACCGTATCAAAAAAGCCTCGCACCACCGGACCGGAGATGCCTGGTGCATCTATCCCATGTATGATTACGCCCATGGCCAGTCCGACTACATCGAAGGCATCACCAACTCCTTGTGCACACTGGAGTTTGAAGTACATCGTCCACTGTATGACTGGTTTCTCGATCAAATCCTTGATGACCCGAATGGTTACCGGCCAAGGCAAACCGAATTTGCCCGTCTCAATGTGAATTACACCATCATGAGCAAGCGTAAAATGTTGCAACTTGTAGAGGGTGGTTATGTAAGAGGCTGGGATGATCCGCGTATGCCAACCATATCCGGAATGAGGCGCCGGGGTTATACACCGAAAGCCATCCGTAATTTTGCCGAGAAGGTCGGAATAGCCAAGCGCAACAATATCATCGATATTGCACTGCTGGAACACAGCGTACGTGAAGATCTGAATCTCATTTCACCGCGCGTCTTTGCCGTCATGGATCCGATCAAGGTTGTTATAACCAATTATCCGGAAGGAAAAGTGGAGGAAATGCAAGCTGTAAATAATCCGGAAGATCCGGAAGGTGGCAAGCGACCTATGAAATTCAGCCGTGAGCTTTACCTTGACAGGGAAGACTTCATGGAAAACCCGCCAAAAGGATTTTTCCGGCTTGGTCCGGGTGGTATGGTCCGACTGAAATATGCCTACATTATTAAATGTGTAGGATATACAAAGGATGACTCTGGAAAAGTAACGGAGTTGCAGTGCGAATATATACCTGAGTCGCGCAGCGGATCAGATACCAGCGGCATAAAAGTTAAAGGTACAATACACTGGCTTTCGGCAAAGCATGCTATAGAGG
>JBGSYX010000472.1:0-4119 GCA_041750735.1 Cyclobacteriaceae bacterium | reverse complement strand
TGGTGCTTGCGGCATGTTTTCCATATAAGCTTTGATTTTTAGTTTCTGGTTACTATTTGCTGGTTCTCTACAATTACTCAATTTCTGTTTTCAACTGATTGAATAAATTTGTTTATCATTTTTCCTAAAATTTGATATTCATCAAAAAGAGGTTCAAATTCATTAATCTCTGAATACAATTCCCTTATCATTTCAATCTGATTTGCACATTCATCGCATGAAGCCTGGGCATATACCAAGAATTTTATATAATCAGCTTGATATCTCCTTCTTCCATAACCCTCAGCGATCGTGTCTTTAATACTCTGACTCGACCTTCGGATTTGGCTTCCTTGTTCATATAATTCAAATTTAGGTAGTTTCAAGGACGCATGATGAACCTTTATAGCTAGTTCATAGGCTTTTTTATAAATATCCAATTCCCTAAATCCACTCATTTTGTATATGCTTATTCAGTTAAACATATCGCTAAAGTTAACAGGTCCCGTCTACCTAGAACCCAGTACCCAGAACCCAGTACCTAGAACCCAGAACCCATAACTCATAACCCATAATTCATAACCTAATTCAACATCACCTGCCCGCCTGTCACTGGAACAGCCTGGCCGGTTTCGTACTTCTGATCCATGATATAAAGGATTGACTTTACGACGTCTTCAGGCTGGCAACCGCGATTCATCGGCACCTTGCTTTCGTAGGACTTCTTCACGTCGTCTACCGATTTGGCGCCGGGAACTTTTCCGGCTTTCAGGTACTGGGCAAAAAGGCCTTTTTCAGGATCTGACCAAAGCGGACCTTCGAAATAATTACCCGGACAGATGGCATTGACTTTTATATTCCATGGTACCAATTCAAGGGCGAAGGATTGTGTGAGTCCAATGCCGCCGAATTTTCCACCGGCATAGGCAAAGTTCTTATTGCTGCCTACAAGGCCCGACTTGCTGTTGATCTGGATGATATCCATAAACATTGCAGGATTGAATGCATGCTGGATTTTCATTGGCTCCGCGAAGTACCGTGTGCAGAGATAAAAGCCCTTGTAATTCACCGCTGTCACCAGATCAAAATCCTTTTCATCCAGTTCATGGAGGGGGCCGGCTTTCAGTACTCCGGCATTGGAGATGAGCAAATCGACACCACCAAAGGCATTGATAACCGCTGCCACTGCCTGTTTAAGCTGATCGGCCTTGGTCACATCAGCCTTGGTAAAAATCACTTTTCCTCCATGCCCGGCTTTTTCCAAATCGTCGACAGCTGCCTGACCGACAGCTTCATTCACATCAATGAGTTGGACATAGGCCCCCTGCTTAAGAAGTCCTTTGACGATTCCTTTCCCGAAACCCTGTGCTCCGCCGGTAACGGCGACAATTTTATTGACTACGGCCGCTGATGAATTTCCCTGGTCGATCAATCCTTTCCTGTACGACTCGACTTCCCACTCTTCAATAAATTTTACATCGGGTTTATTCATAAAATTCGGTCCACCGAAACTCCATGAGTAATGAGCGATTTTCAGAATATCTTCGAATACATCCAGCGTTATATCGGCAGCCTGGATATTATCTCCAGGAGCGAAAACTCCTAAGCCCCGGATGATAACAACTTTTGGCTCATAGCCCGACTGACTGCGGAATGTGGCCAGCGACGTTCTGAAGTTTTCGAGGGTTTGCGTGTTGTCTTTTCCCTTTTCAACAATCAATGGCCTGCTTCCGCAAAAAACAATTCCATCGGGAGTAAAGGGTTCTGAAATATCCTTGAGCTTTTCGTCACTGTTTAGAAAAGATTCGATCAGCGTATTATTTCTCAGTCGGCCGACTTTCAATTTACCCATTGAGAGGGCTGCACGGAGCGCCGGAATGATTTCTGTGGAGGATTCACCAATCGGCGATGGTTTCTCTACAATTTTATTCGAAATTCTTTTATTGATTTTATCCAGTATCCAGTCATACTTTGCCTGTACCTCGTCGGTGGTTTCAGCCCCGACGAATACGCCATGATTCTGGAGGAAAAACAATTGTGGATATCGTTTGTGTTTTTCAAAATAGACATCATTCAGTCGTTCTATTTCTTTATAGAGAATGTATCCTGGAGTGATGTAGGGAACAAAAACTGCTTCTTCCCCATACAGTTCCTCTATGGTTTTTCGGGCATTTTTGGAGCATGTCACTGCGTTGACCATGGTCGGGTGCATATGGATCACAAATTTGTAGCGGATGGCATGATGCACCGAAGCTTCCACCGAAGGCCGCTGATTACGCTCTGGAAATATGCGACTTTTGAGCAAGTCCGACTTCACCTGGGCTTCCCGTTCTTCGGAATTATCGCTGTATGTCCGTGTTTTCAGTCGCTCCAGCATATGCCGGTCAAGGGCTACATAGCCCTCTTCGCCGATTTTGCCGAGTTCGAAGCCACTGGCTTTCACGTACATTATGTCCTCGTTCTTAACCGAGGTATTTCCACCACTGGCGATAGTAAAAGCCTTGTTTTTCCCATAGAAACGGGATATCTCAATCAGTTCGTTTAGCGCTTGTTGCATGGATTATCTTGAAAAATAGTGGTTAAATACTGCTGATCCCAGGTCTCTGAATTCATTGATCTGGTCCTTTTTTACTTTACCGGACTGGTCCACATACCCTTGTTCGCCATTGGCGCGAAGATATTGATGCGCCGCAATAACGCAGGCACCCTTCCAGGAGATTTCCTTCAATTCGTCATCGAGGTCGATATGACCGCGGGTATCTACTTTTAGTGGAATAAGTTCAGGCGTGTTGTGCTCGGTTCCGAAGGTGATTACAAAATCATCAGCATGGAAAACCGACACAAATTTCTTAAGAATACCCAGGTCATTCCTTCCGGGAATGAGTTCGATGCAATGGACATTCATTGCCTTTAGGTTATAACGGAGTTTTTCGAAGTCTGCTTCATATTCCGTAAAGGTACCTTTTTTATCGTCGAGCAGCACGGGATAACAGGGAATGCCACCCATGGCTACGATCACCTCTATCACCTTTTTTATTTCTAAGAATGCACTGTCATCCTCCGGAACAAACGCCGGGCAACCGGTTTTCAACAAGCGGTTGCGAATTTCATTTTCCAGACCGCTGATGTCATCCATGAGAGATTCAACCCTTTTGCCAGAGAATATTTTTGTGAGCATCTGAATGCGCTCATCGTCGGTAAGGAATCGCTCGAAAACCTTTCTTCGAACAGCCTTGGCGATATGTCGCTCCCTGACGAGGTCTTTGGCGTATTGCTTTTTTATTTCATTAAATGTAAATCCAAACGGTGCGTTGATCGAATCCATGAACTGGTCGAGTTTTTCGATCATGTGTGCAGTCTGGCGATTGCTTTCATCCTTTACGCGTGTCAGCAATTTCATGGTTTCAGGATCAGGGTTATTTGGAAAATCCAGCCCCTTTCCGCTGAAATACGTGCGCCCCGGATTACTGGGGTCGTTTACTCTGATGCCGGCGGATTGCTCTTCCTTGAGCAGTCCCATGAATTCGATGTTGAAAAGCGGGAAAACGCCAGTGGCCAGCGCTTCGTCATGAAAGGCCCGGTAACCATCGGTGACAATGAAATCGTTGATACCGACGGCTTTAATCCCCTCCTCATTCGCCATGCGAAAAATCTGCGGAATATCATCGAATGCGCTGAAGGAGTATGGAGTGTGTATGTGCCCGTCGAGATCGAAGCGTCGGCTTAAATTTCCTTTTTGAAGAGTTTCCTTTTTTGGGAATGCTGATAAAAAATTCATTTTACTTGGTCCTACTTAATTTATTCATATTATATAACTTTATAGAACGTCATTGCGATGAATAGCCCGCTTTTCAGGGTTGTGAAGAAGCAATCTCTCACTGTAACAAGAGATCGCTTCGTACCTCGCGATGACGCCCAATTATTTACCATGTCTTCAAAATGATCGGGTATAAATCATCCCAATTTGGATTCATCTTTTCAATTAACTCAAGCTTAGTTTTCCTGGAACCTGCCTTCAATTGCTTTTCCCTGTCTATGGCTTCTTCGATAGAATGAAATAATTCATAGTAAATCAACTTACGGAGGTTATACTTTGCTGTGAAACTCGATTTATACTTTTTATCAATATGATCATATACT
>JBGSYX010000471.1:0-12959 GCA_041750735.1 Cyclobacteriaceae bacterium | reverse complement strand
TTCCCCAGGCGTTTTACAAGCAGTATTTTAGAATTCACGACCGAACGTTTGCAGCCGACCCATTAAAATTTGAAGAATGGCTGTACGAGCTTTCATTCCTCAACACCAGTGATACGCCGAAAGAAAAAGCACTCTTCAAGGGGCTCTTCCGTGAGATGGTAGATTTGTTTGGCAAACCCTTTCATTCCGATGAATTTGATTTCAGTGATGACAATTTCTTTAAAGCCATTTATAACCTTAGCGAGCAGGTTGCTTCTTCCAAGGAAATTAAAAAAGCTAATGCCGCACGCGGGGCAAGGGACGGCCTCTATATCAACCGCACCTATTTCGGATTGTACCACATATTGAATAAGCTCAAAGCCAGAGTTAAAACGAAAAGCCATACCTTTGCCCTAGCCAGTTGATCTTTGTTCATGTACCGCATTTTATGGGTTTCTATTGTTGCCTTTATCCTGCTTTCCGGTTGTGGTGAAGCCCGGCGTGAACAGAAAAAGAAGCATTTCCTTCACAAGGGTAATCTCTCTTTTAAGGAAAAAATGTACACCGATGCCATGCGCTATTACCGTGAGGCCATCGGCATTGATAGTTCCTTTGCACAGGCCTATAATAATCTCGGAATTGTTTATCAAAAAATGGGTCGTGATGATGATGCCATCAAGGCATTCACACGGTGCATCGCTGCCGATTCGGCTTTTTACGAAGCCTATTTTAATCGGGGCAATGCACGGTACGAATCGAGGGATTATGCCGGCAGCCTGACCGATTACAATGCGATATCCGGGCGCTATCAGCCCATGTCAACCCTCCATTTCAGTAAAGGTGTCTCTTTTTTTAGTTTGCATAACTACGATTCCGCGGCCCATAATTTTGAACTGGCCTTATCGGCGAATCCTGAAAATATCGAAACGCACATTAATCTGGGTTCTGTACGGCTTTTTCAGAAAAGATACGACGCGGCTAAAACCATGGGAAATAGGGCGTTATTGATGGATTCAGCATCAGCAGATGCTCTTAATTTATTGGGAATGGTAAGCATGGACCAGGGCGATTATCAAAGTGCCATGGACTGTTTTGATAACGGATTGCGTTTTTCACCTCGCAACGCTTACATTCTCAATAACAAAGGATTTGCGCAACTCATGAAAGGGGAATACGATCAGGCGCTGGAAAATATAAACGAGAGCATCGCTATTAACTTTGAAAATCCCTGGGCTTATCGCAATAAAGGAATATGGTATTTGAAAACCGGTGATTTTGATAATGCGATCAGACTACTTCAACAGTCCCTGGATATGGACATTCAGTTGCCTTTCGCACACTACTATTTGGGCCTTGCTTCTTTGGAAAAAGCTCAAAAAGACCAGGCCTGCGAAGCGTTTTCTATTTCTCTGGCGGCAAAGGAAACGGAAGGCGAAGAGGCCTTCCGTAAGTATTGTAAATAGATTTTCTTAGGGTTTTTAAATTAGAAATTTATCGACATCGGTGTAGGGCAGGTCAAAGGCATCGGCAACAGCCTGATAAACGACTTCACCGCCTACAACGTTTAGCCCAAGCTTTAGTTCCGAGTTTTCCTTGCAGGCATTTTTCCAGCCTTTATTTGCTAATAGCAAAGCATAGGGCAATGTTGCATTGGTCAAAGCTACAGTAGAAGTATATGGAACAGCACCTGGCATGTTGGCAACACAATAGTGGATCACGTGGTCGATGATATAGATCGGGTCTTGATGCGTGGTTGGCGTGCATGTTTCGATGCAGCCACCCTGGTCAACAGCCACGTCAACAAGGACAGTACCGTGCTTCATGATTTTCAGCATGTCCCGGGTGATGAGGTGTGGAGCCTTAGCGCCAGGGATTAATACAGCGCCTATGATAAGATCCTGGTGCGGCAATAACTCGCGAATATTGTATTCATTGGACATCAGGGTGCTCACATTGGCAGGCATAATGTCCGACAAATAGCGCAATCTTGCCAGACTGACATCCATAATCGTGACATCAGCGCCGAGGCCGGCAGCCATCTTAGCGGCTTGAGTTCCAACGATACCACCTCCAAGTATAAGGACCTTGGCGGGATTCACCCCGGGAACGCCACCTAATAAAATGCCTCTTCCCATCATGGGTTTTTCGAGATATTTTGCACCTTCCTGCACCGCCATTCTACCAGCTACTTCAGACATTGGAATGAGTAAAGGTAGCGTTCGATCCGTTTTCTCCACGGTTTCGTAGGCCAGGCAAATCGCCTTGCTTTTCATCATCGCTTCGGTGAGCGGACGGTAGGAGGCAAAGTGAAAGTACGTGAATAACAAATGATGCTCCTTAATGAGGGGATATTCGATAGCGATTGGCTCTTTTACTTTCATCACCATTTCAGCAACGCCATAAACATCCTCCATGGTAGGTGATATTTTGGCTCCTGCTTTTTCATAATCTTCATTTTCAAACCCGCTGTCGAATCCGGCATTTTTCTGAATATATACGCTATGGCCATTTTTACACAATTCCTTTGCGCCGGCGGGGGTCAGAGCCACCCTGTTTTCATTATCCTTTATTTCCTTGGGAACACCAATTATCATTTTGCTTTTATTTTAGTAGAATACGTGCAAATATACATGGTGACGGAGTAATAGAGAGGGATGCGCAATTGAATTTGGATAGGATAGTCAAGGAGAATTATATGAAATAATACACGCCAGAAAAGGCAAGAATCAGCAGTAAAAATTTTGAGTTTCCCGCGAGGTTTTCCTCGATTGGCAACTATATTTATTTTATATATGGCAACGGCTAATAATTTTCCCGTCCAGTTTTGTTTTTTGATTGTTAATAAACATAGAATATAATTTTGTACATGTATTTATATGACCAATATCCTTCTGAAGGATGGGTTATTTTAAAACCATAAACATTTTTTATTTTGAATTCAATGAAAAATTAGAATTGTATGCGGGAGCTGTTTTTATTAGATTTGTCCAGTATGAAAGTGGTGTTTTTTTTATTTTATCTATTAAAATATGACATCTGTTAAGCTAAATCCGGTTAACAAACTGAAAGATCTCGGCCTATCGACCGCCGATATTTTGAATGATTATAAGATGGCATTTGCCAGCAGGGAAGCAAGTCTTATCGGAAGGAAAGAGGTTTTTCTGGGCCGTGCAAAATTTGGAGTTTTTGGTGATGGCAAAGAAGTTGCTCAGGTGGCTATGGCCAGGTACTTTAGGAATGGCGACCACAGATCGGGCTACTATCGCGATCAGACCTTTATGTTTGCAGCAGGAATGCTCACCATACAGCAATTTTTCGCCCAACTCTACGCGCATACTGATCTGGAGGCAGAGCCGGCTTCTGGCGGCAGGCTCATGAATGGTCATTTTGCAACACGTATTCTGGATGAAAATGGCAAATGGAAAGACCAAACTGCTATGAAAAATAGCAGTTCTGATGTTTCGCCAACAGCAGCTCAAATGCCCCGGTTAGTCGGGTTGGCGTGGGCGTCGAAGCTTTACAGGGAAGCCCCGGAGTTGCATAAACTTACCATGTTTTCGCACAATGGCAATGAAATTGCCTTTGGAACCATTGGCAACGCAAGTACTTCAGAAGGCATATTCTTCGAATCAATCAATGCAGCGGCAGTACTGCAAATACCTATGGTATTATCAATTTGGGACGATGGTTATGGTATTTCAGTACCTAATGAATTTCACACGCCAAAAGTTGATATTTCTAAAGTTCTGGAAGGTTTCAGGCGTAATGAAAATGAAAAGGGGCTTGAATTGTTTAGAGTAAATGGCTGGGATTATCTGGATTTAATATCAGCATATCGCTCTGCGACTGCCCTTGCGCGCGACAGGCATATTCCGTCCATTATCCATGTCGCCGACCTGACACAACCTCAGGGGCACTCCACCAGCGGTTCCCATGAGCGATATAAATCAAAAGAGCGACTTGATTGGGAAAGTGAATTTGATTGTATGAAGAAATTCAGGGAATGGATACTTGAAAATGAAATCGCACACCAGGGTCAACTCGACGCCATTGAGAATGAGGCATCTAAGATGGCCCGGGATGCTAAAAACAAGGCATGGGATGAGTTTATCAAAGTGCTTAAAAAAAATAAAAAGGAGGCCATTTCATTACTTGATAAGCTCAATGCTGAGCTCGGACCATCTGATCAGCTCACAAAAATTCGGGATGGCCTGGAGGTTTTACCACACCCACTGAAGCTGGAAACGATAAAGCCGCTTAAATATGCACTCCGCTATACGAGAAACCAATCGTGCCCGGCCAGGAAGCAAATCAATGATTGGCTTAAAGCAAAAGACGAGAGGAACCAGCGCAATTACAGTTCCCATGTTTATAGCGAATCGGAAGAATCGGCCCTTAAAGTAAAAATTATTCCGGCGGTTTATAGCCAGCATTCAAAGGTTGTTGATGGGAGGGAGGTATTACAGGCTTGTTTCGATGCCATACTAGCAAGGGACTACAGAGTTATTGCGTTTGGTGAAGATGTAGGCAAAATTGGGGATGTGAACCAGGCATTTGCCGGCTTGCAAGAGAAATATGGAGAATTACGAGTTCAGGATACCAGCATCAGGGAGACTACAATTATTGGTCAGGCAATCGGCATTGCCCTACGTGGATTGCGGCCAATCGCAGAAATACAATATCTCGATTACCTCATCTACACCATTCAGACGCTGTCCGATGATTTGGCATGTATTCAGTATAGAACGGTGGGTGGCCAAAAAGCACCTGTGATCATTAGAACACGAGGTCATCGACTGGAAGGGGTGTGGCATTCCGGTTCCCCGTTGGGCATGATCCTAAACAGCATCAGAGGTATATATGTACTCGTACCACGGAATATGACGCAGGCAGCTGGTTTTTATAATACGATGCTCCTGTCAGATGATCCGGTCCTAATTATTGAAACATTGAATGGCTACCGGTTAAAGGAACAGATTCCGGATAATATTGGTGAATTTACCATTCCTATTGGAGTTCCGGAGGTTTTGATAGAGGGGACTGATTGTACCATAGTAACCTATGGCGCCATGTGTCGGATCGCCATGGACGCCGCTAAACAGCTTCAGGAAGTTGGTATTTCATTGGAAGTTATCGATGTGCAGTCCCTATTGCCATTCGACATTCACCACAGCATAGTGAAGTCGCTACAAAAGACCAACAGGGTTATATTTGCGGATGAAGACGTTTCTGGTGGAGCTTCCGCATATATGATGCAACAGGTATTAGAGGTGCAGGATGGATATAGATACCTGGATGCTAAACCTTTAACATTGTGCTCCAAAGATCATAGGCCGGCTTATTCTTCCGACGGCGATTATTTCTCGAAGGTAAATGCAGAGGATATATATGAGCGGGTCTATGCGATGCTGCACGAAGTGAATCCATTGGATTTTCCCGAGATATATTGATAATTCAGGATTATTTTGGAGGACGGGCGATTTCACTGATGTTAAACTCGTCCGTTTCCAAAATATTACTTTTATTCAAGTTCCGATCCTGAATCTGGATCCGAAGTTTCACGATATCGTTTCGGAATAGAAGCCGAAAACTCGAAATAAATCCATTCTGCAAAATGCCGGTAAGCGGTCGTACATCACCTGCAGTATTCAATATGAAAAATCTTCCATGAAATGGTCCGGCACAAAGTCGCTCGTAGGTGTTATATTCTACAAATTCACCATCTTCCTTGATGAGAAAGGTGAGAAAGAAGTTATAGTGATCCGGATTCCTTTGCACATATATAGTGTCTGAATCAACAACTAGTACGCCACCGACTGAACTGGTCGTCGTGATGATTTCATAGTTATAACAGTTATATTCCGGAAGGGTATCGTTATCGCCATATCGCAATGTATCTCCCCCGACCAATACGACATCGAATAAGTGGAAAGGCGGAGAGGTTTCATCAGCATTTAGTCCAAGATCTCCATCGCCATCTTCAAACTTTACTTTTACAACAATCGAATCCCGCAGGTTTTTACCATCGGGACTGGCAATGATCTGGAAATAAAAATCATCAAGTGAAATAGAAGGTGTAAATGGAAGTACTGGCCGTTCCTGGCAGGTGACAAACCCGAAAAGAAGGAATAAAAGCCAAAGCGGATTAAAATGGGGTTTTTCTGTCACTTATCTTTGATTTTTATTTCAGAACTTATAACGCATGGACTTTATAAATAGTTTTAAAAGTAAGGTTTTTAAAACCAACATTCAAAACTTTAATGATCATGCTTTGAGCATATTTCATTGGCAGGCCGAACACAACAATACTTACAGACAATACCTTGAATACTTAGGCTGTAATTCGAAAAAAATCCATAAAATAGAAGAGATCCCTTTCTTGCCGATTCGATTTTTTAAGTCGCACTCAGTCAAAACTGGTGAATATGAAGCAAAAGCTATATTTACAAGCAGCGGCACAACGGGTTCGGTAGCGAGTCGGCATGTCATGGAGGACATGACGTTTTATCATAAGGTGAGTGAAAAGGCTTTTTCACAGGTTTTTGGTGAACTGAATGGCACGACAGTACTTGGCCTTTTGCCATCATATCTTGAACGGAACAATTCGTCTTTGGTGGCGATGGTTGATCATTTTATTCATCTCACAAAGCATCCTGATTCCGGCTTCTATCTCAATGAATACTCAAATATTTACCAGGTTTTGGGAAAACTCAAATCCACCGATTCACATGTTTTTCTCTTTGGCGTCACTTTTGCCCTGCTGGATTTTGCCGGTAAATTTTCCCTTGATATGACTAACCTCACTATTTTGGAAACAGGCGGAATGAAAGGAATGGGAAAAGAATTGGTGAGAGACGAATTGCATGAGATATTAAAGGGATCCTTTAATAAGAGTCGAATTTCATCAGAATATGGCATGACGGAATTGATGAGCCAGGCATACATGCTCGAGGATGGTTTTTTTTACACTCCGCCATGGATGAAGGTGTTGATACGAGACCAATATGATCCTTTCACTATGTTACCATCTGAAAGACATGGTGGTCTGAATATCATTGATTTGGCAAATATCCATAGCTGCGCATTTATCGAATCGGAAGACTTGGGAATATCCAATGGCAAGGGATTTAAAGTATTGGGAAGAATTGATAACTCTGATATTCGGGGGTGTAATCTGCTTGTCTGATAATTATACTTTTCGAAAACATTACATCCATTTTTTAATTTTATATGAATGCGCGTTATTTGGATGAATTAATTCACAAAACAGGGGTATTATGAAATTGAAATTATTTGTGGTTGTGGTGCTCATTGCGGGCACAATGGCATGCACTCAAACAACTTGTCCTACCTATACAAAGGATTCCATAAAAAAAGTTGAAAAACCAGCAACCAGGGTTTAACAGTATTTTTTTACATCTTCGGCAGTAATCTTCTCTCCGCACATTATAACAAGGCGCTCCGTAACATTGCGGAGTTCTCTGATGTTGCCCGTCCAATCCATGGTTTGCAGCGTTTCTATAGCCTTTTGATCCACAGTACTAATTCGCGATCCATGCTCTGTAGCGATATCATTGAGGAATTTGGTCACCAATAATTTTATATCAGCTTTGCGCTCCCTCAAAGGCGGCACATGTATGAGAATAACACTTAGCCTGTGATAAATGTCTTCCCTGAACTTCTTTTCCTTTATTTCTTCCTTCAAATCCTTGTTGGTTGCCGCAATAACTCTCACGTTAACCGTAATGTCCTTGTCGCCTCCTACGCGGGTAATTTTGTGTTCCTGCAGTGCTCGAAGTACCTTGGCCTGAGCAGATAGACTCATATCTCCGATTTCGTCAAGAAAGAGCGTACCTCCATCAGCTTGTTCAAATTTGCCAATCCGTTGTTTCACGGCAGAGGTAAATGATCCTTTTTCGTGGCCAAATAATTCACTCTCGATTAATTCTGATGGAATAGCCGCACAATTCACTTCCACGAAAGGGCTGGCGGATCGGTTTGAAAACATATGGAGCTGGCGTGCCACCAATTCCTTTCCAGTGCCGTTTTCGCCGGTAATCAACACCCGCGCTTCGGTGGGAGCTACCTTTGCAATGGTTTGCAGGACAAACTGGATCGCAGGCGATTCACCGATGATTTCATAAGACTTGGATATTTTCTTCTTCAGCACCTTCGTTTCTGAAACAAGTGATGATTTTTCCAGTGCATTTCTAACGGTGATCAACAAGCGGTTTAGATCCGGTGGCTTTTGAATGAAGTCGTAGGCACCTTTTTTTACTGCATCAACAGCTGTCTCGATCGATCCATGGGCAGAGATCATAATAAACTGGACTTCAGGATTTATCTCCTGGCATTTTTCCAGCACTTCAATCCCGTCCATTTTTGGCATTTTTATATCGCAAAGAGCCAGATTATAGCGTTCTTTAGACAGTTTTTCCAGAGCATCCTGGCCGTCAACGGCTTCATGAACTTCGTATTTTTCATATTCCAGGATTTCGCGTAGGGTGCTGCGAATGCTTTTTTCGTCGTCGATGATGAGAATCTTTGCCATGGTGTTCAATTAAAAAAAAAGTGCAAAAGTATAAGCCGGATTCTGTACCCCGACATGTCGGGGCTCCTATCATTTATCTGGTCCCGTTGTCGCCAACGAGATCTATCGATCTACCCGTTTTGCCGGTCCCTGAGAACCATGAGCGAGCCACCCATTTTCATTCGAAAAACAAAACCTATTTGATCTTTCAACCCGTAAGGTTTGCCCTGCTGCCGGTGTCGCCATCGGCACGGTGAGCTCTTACCTCGCCATTTCACCCTTACCCCGACAAGTCGAGGCGGTATTTTTTTCTGTGGCACTTTCTGTCCCCGATTTCTCGAAGCCTTCCTGTTAGGAAGTACGGCGCTCTTTGTTGTCCGGACTTTCCTCCCCGACATGTCGGAGCGATAAGACCTTTTGCACTTTTATTGTTGTACGTATAAATAAAAAACCCAAACAGAAATCATAAGAAAACTGCCTGGGTTTCAATCAGTATTTCATGCTTTAGTTTACGTCGAGGCCGGTGAGTTTCAATTCCCACTCATCGGCTAACTGAGCAACTTCCCGGATTATTTCTTTCATACCCTCTTCCTTCACGTTTTCAACAAATGTGGAACCTTCCACTTTTACGAAATCATCCACAATGACGAATTTGGCATAGCAGGTTTTGGCATTCTCCAAAACCAACTGTTTGCAATCGATGTCATCGGAGAAAGGACATACTTTCGAAGAAAATTCAACACCGAGTTTTTTGAACTTGTCGTTGTACTTCATCACTCCTAATACTGCCTGGAATCTGTTTTCATCGAGCGGAACAATAATCACTGATTTACTTTGGTCATATTCAGAAAACTGTCCTCCGATTTCGTCGGCAAACTTTTCCATGAACTCATTAAAATTGAATTCCATTTTGGATTTTGATTTATAGCTAAAAAAGAAACTTTCAAACTTTTAGTAAAATAATCATAAAAAAGCCAATAATAAAAGAAATTTGCCATTGGCTGGGTATGCAATAACTAGAAATATATTACAGTAGCGCCATACCCAAACCTATCCTTGTCGGCATCTTCGAAATACCGCACTTCCTTTCTGTGGCTCAGGCGTTTATGGATTTCTGTACGGAGTTTTCCGCTTCCGATTCCATGGATAATCTTCAATTTTTCCACATTGGAAACCAGTGCGCGGTCGTAGGCTTTTTCAAATAATTCGAGCTGGTACCCAAATATCTGACTTTCTGGAAGGTTATCGCTAAGCTTGTCAATATGTAAATCTACAATTTGCTCTGTTGATCGGGGCGATTTTTCTTTGGGTAAACTAACTGGCTTGCCTTCTGTCATGCTCAATTTCAACTGCTCCGAGTTTATTGGGGCTTGTGCAGATTGTTCAACACGCAACAGGTGAACGTCTTTCTTGATTTGCTCCAAATAGGTATCGAATCGGAATTGGTCAATTTTAAGTTCCAAGTCAATTTCCACGGGAAATGAAGGTAATTTTGATTCCTGTTGGCACTTTAGCAACTGGATTTTTAGTTTATACATACCCGTAGAAGATGCATACAATACCTTGTTCGAATCCACCATGGCATCATGAAGGCACATGCCCGCCAGAACCAGGTAGTAAACTTTTTTATCATATTGGTAAATGCAAATTAGAACCGTATCCTTCGTTTGGTTCAGGAAAATTAGTTGATGGCGATTATCTGTGGTCTGAAATAATCCCATGAGCAAACCTCCGGGCAGATTGTTCCTGGCAAAGTCCGGTTTTTGTACACTGATGGGTTCTTTCTGAAAAATCTCTGATTCGCGTCGGTTTACCAGGACGACCTCATTTTTTACAGACGGAATCACAAACCCATCTTCGATTTCTACGTCGATGATATTTCCCCTTATCGCCTTGATGTAGCCTTCTTCGGTACCGCGTAGCAGCCTGACTTTATCGCCTATTTTCATTTTTTTAAAAATAAAACCAATGATACATAAATCCCTGTTCACTGTTGTATTCGAGTGCTGGCGCAGGAATACGAATCATGTCGACGAAGAAGATAGCTGCCTTCAACAAGCGGCTTTTCGTTCTGATATGTGACAAGTCCGGATCAAGCGCCAGATAAAATTGCCGGTAGCTATTGTATCCGTTTGCATTATTTTCATACTCGTGACCATAAACCATACCTTCAGCTCCATAGCCAACCGCGAGGTTTAGCCACTTGGGAATGACTGGGTTTTTATTAAAAATCGAATAGAGGTCGAAGGAGAGCCAATATGTATGACCGTTGTAATCCTTTAGTATCTGTTCTGCTGATGTACTACCAAGAATTTCAGGACGTAAGGCCGCATATTCAGTAAAGTGAAAAGAGTATTTGACCTTAATTTTCTGTTCTTTAAAAAGTAATTCCTGTGAAAGAAACAGCCCTGATCCTAAGAGATTGGCAGAAATATCTCCCCAGGAGAATCCGTATTCCTCAGAAAATCCATCGAAAATATCTATCGTGACCATGAAAGTCTGGGCCATGACCGTTCCCCAGATAGCCGATTTTTTCTCGGGCATGTTGGTCCACATAAAAAGTTCCTTTCCAACACGACTAAGCTGATAGGCACTATAAAAATGCCCTGCCTTATCTACCTGGTTCCATTCCGAATTATCATTGAAAAAATGAAATGATGTTCCCCGATGGTCATACCAGGCCTGGCTCAAAGCAAATAGGGATACTCCATAGACTATACCTGTTCCGGCTACAACGATGCCGAGCCTTCCTTTATCTATACCGCATGAATCGTCAGCGGCAGTGAAATTAGCGCGGATGGGATGTTGAAAAAGGAGGCATACAGCCAATGCTCCGGTAAATAATCTCATGCACGAAAATATGCATTCGTACCTTATTATGCTATAACAGATTTAAATGTAGTTAAGACACGTTCCCTGGCTTTTTTATGGTCGATCATCGGAGGGGGATAAGCGGGGGTGTTGAATTCCGGAACCCATTTTTTAATATACTCACCTTGCGGATCAAATTTTTCTGCCTGTGCATATGGATTAAATATTCTGAACCACGGCTGGGCATCGGTGCCAGTGCCTGCGGCCCACTGCCAGCCGCCATTGTTTGAAGCCAATTCGTAGTCCAATAATCTGGAAGCAAAATAGGCCTCCCCCCAGCGCCAGTCGATCAGCAGATGTTTTGTGAGGAAGCTGGCGGTAATCATCCTCACCCTGTTGTGCATGTATCCCGTGGTGTTCAGTTCCCGCATGCCGGCATCAACGATTGGATATCCAGTAAGGCCGTTACACCATTTCTCAAAATCTGATTCACTATTCAACCATGGGATTTTATCATATTTTTTGTTGAATGCACGTTCGGTGACATACGGAAAATGCTGTATTATATAGGAATAGAATTCCCGCCAAATCAATTCATTCAACCAGGTTTCATTCAAATTAAAGGCAAGGGTTACCATTTCACGAATGCTTATTGTGCCAAACCGCAGGTGAATACCAAGTTTTGTGGTCCCAAGTTGCGCTGGGAAATCCCGGGTTTTGTCATAACTGCTTATGATACCTTCGTTAGGAGTTTTTGTTGGAATATAGCCTGAATATGCTTCAAAACCCATCTCCGACAGCGCTGGAAACGGTGCCGGATTGGCCTTCATTAAATTCTGAAAATCTGGTAATGCGATTTCTCCAGACGACTTCGGCTGCTCGTATTGAGTCAGCCAGGCTCTTTTGAAAGGTGTGAAAACTTTGAATGGCGTTCCATCCTGTTTCAGCACTTCAGTCGCTTCAAAAATCACGTGGTCCTTGAAACTGTAGAATTGTGCTCCGGCCTTTTGAGACATAGATTCGATGGTTATATCCCTTGCCAGCGCAGAAGGTTCGTAGTCGCGATTGCTATATACTGCCTTAATATTGTACTGCTTAAAAAGCCTATGAAAAGCATTCTCAGGTTTACTGTAGAATGTCTGCAAGGTGGTGCCATGTTGCTCTAATTCCACTTTGAGCGCGGCTAATGTGGAATGAATGAACGTAACCCTTGGGTCTTCGCGGTTTTCGATTTTGTTTAAAATATCTTTATCGAAAATGAATATGGGTAAAACGGGATATTTCCCATGGGTCGCTTGTATCAGGGCTGTATTATCATGCAAACGCAAATCGCGACGAAACCAGAAAAGAGAAATCGGCAGTCGGTGGGCCATATGAGCGTTATTTGTTCATGATCTAAACACATGTACATGATTACTGTTTAGAAATTGGCTCTACTGGTTCCGGAGGTGGGTCAGGTTCATTTTTATCAGGAGGGCGATTCTGATCCCGTGCTTTTTTGAACATGTCTTTCACCTTATCAAAACTGGTAGTATGCAATATACTAAATCCCGCAGTGGTGGTGGCAGATTTTACTTGGGGGTTCAGGGTGTTATAATTGGTGCGGTTATAAATTTTCGCCCTCAATCTGCCGTCGTTC
>JBGSYX010000470.1:0-9202 GCA_041750735.1 Cyclobacteriaceae bacterium | reverse complement strand
TCTTATCAACACCGGGTTTTCACCGACATGCGCTTCCTGCAACCTCGCAGCAAACTTGAATGAATGTGCCGGAACCACCCTGTCGTCATGGTCGGCGGTGGTGACCATTGTTGCGGGATATGTAGTTCCGTCCTTCAGATTGTGCAAGGGAGAATATTTAATAAGGTAGCTGAATTGTGCCGGATCTTCACTCGCGCCATACTCTACAACCCATCCCCACCCAAGAGTAAATAGCTGGTATCGCAGCATATCCATTACACCGACAGCAGGGAATGCCACAGCATACAATTCGGGGCGCTGCGTCATGCAGGCACCAACCAGAAGACCACCATTCGATCCTCCTGAAATGGCCAGCTTACTGGAGTTTGTATACTTTTCTGCAATCAGATATTCCGCAGCAGCGATAAAATCGTCGAAAACATTTTGTTTTTTCTCCAGCATTCCGGCCTTATGCCACTCTTCACCATATTCACCACCGCCACGAAGATTTGCCATTGCATAAACACCGCCATTTTCCAGCAATATAATGCGCGAAGGACTGAAAGAAGGCGCCATGCTGATGTTGAATCCACCGTAGGCGTAAAGTTCGGTCGGGTTGTTGCCGTTTAGCTCCAGCCCCTTTTTATAAACCAAGAACATCGGAACCTTTGTGCCGTCTTTGCTGGTATAGAAAACCTGCTTTTCCTCATAGTCGGCAGGATTGAATGCAAGTTCTGTTTTGAAGAACACTTCAGACTGTCCCAAAGCTACATTGTATTTGAAAATGGTAGGAGGGTTGATAAACGATGTGAAAGCATAGAAAAGGAACTTTTCGTCTTCATCCCCGCCAAGGCCGCCGGTGGTGCCAAGGCCCGGTAATGCAATTTCAGTTTTATTTGAACCATCGTATTCCTGTTGATAGATTCGGCTGGTAGCGTCCTGGAGATACAGCGTAAATAGTTTTCCGCCACCAGTATTGGCACCTTCCAGCAGGTGCTCCGATTGTGGAACAATCTCTTTCCAATTGGCCTTTTCTGGATTATTGATGTCAAACTGAATGAGGCGGTATCTCGGAGCGTCGATATCGGTGTGGGCTAAAAATTGTCCGTCGCCAAGATGATGGATAATAGAACTTTTGTTTGAATAGCCCTCAAAGATCAGCTTGAAAGGGCCACTGTTACCGGCTTCTCTTATATAGGTAGCAAAACCGTCAGTGCCCGGACTGGCAGTGAGTACAAGGTATTTCTCATCTTCCGTCACCCGGAGATGATGGTACATGGTTGGATGCTCACGGTCTTCATAGATCAGCACATCTTCAGATTGTGGTGTACCAAGTTTATGGTAATACACCGAATGATAGAGGTTTTTGTTTGATAGTTCAGTGCCTAATGCCGGTTCCGGATACCGGCTGTAGAAAAAGCCGTCTTTGTACCAGGATGCACCTGAAGACTTCACCCAATCCAGGCGATCATCCAACTCCTTTTTTGTTTCCAGTTCCATAACTTTGATCTGGATCCAGTCAGAACCGGCTTCTGCCCGAGATATGGCTACATATTTTTTGTCTTTGGAATTTCCCAAAAGCGATATGGTCACCGTTCCATCAGCACTTAGTGTATTTGGATCTACGAAGACTTCGGAGCTGCCATCAAGGCCTTTTTGAATGTAAATAACTGACTGGTTTTGCAGACCACTGTTTTTCCCAAAAAGAAAATATTCACCGATCTGTCGCGGTGCTGATAATTTAGGGTAATCGTACAATTTGGTGTAACGGTCTTTAATGGCATTTCTGAAGGGTATTTTCTCCAGGTATCCAAATGTGACGCTGTTTTGGGCTTCTACCCAACTCTCCACTTCACTGGCTGTATCGATCTCGAGCCAGCGGTATGAGTCGGCGACCTGGGTGCCATGGTAGTCGTCGGTGTGTTCGACCTTTCTTGTCTCGGGGTAAGTCACCGCGATGGATGGATATTTCATGCTTTTTTCATCGGATGTACAGGCTGCAGCTAAGCCGGCTGTGCAAATCAGTAGTAAATAGAGTTTCATTGATAAAAAATTTTAGTTAATATTTTTTCAAAAACTGGCCAAGACGGATGTGGTGGATGGCGAAAAGTCAGAAAAGGCCGAAATATAAAGTATTCTTTAATTCACGACAATTTTTTGGGAGTGAATCAGCTTTTTCTCATGTAAAAGGCGGAGGACATAGATGCCTGGACGTAGGCTAGTTTCCAAGTCAACACTACGATGGAATGTATTTCCGGCGAACATTTCACTGTGCTGGACCCTGCCAAGATTATCCAGAATTTCGACCTGAATTTCATTTGTTAATGAATTACCAAATCGCATGGTAATTCTTCCTTTATTAGGATTAGGGTAAACAGATATATCCATTTGTTCCATTTCATCCAGACCAGTTACCACAGCCAAATTTTCGATGTTACGGTCAAGCCAGCTGAACCGTTCGGTAATCCAGCCTTTGAGAAAAGAAATTTCATTGGCATATGTCCCGCCAACGTAGCTATTCGGCCAGATATACTGATTCAAAATCGGCCATTGTGTGAAATTCCTTTTTTGAGGCTCATTGAGCTCAGTCGCGAGGGAGTCAATATAACCAAGCACATTGGTGTTGCTAAGTGTATTTTGACGAAGTTCAGACCATCGTTCCTTGAATTGCAGAATATAGTCAGGATCTTTCAGCAACCTGTTCCACCAGAATGGAACAGACCAGTAATCATTGCCACAATATTCATTAAAATCCCATGCCCAGCCGGTCGTTAACCAACCATTGCAATAATCTGCATTGCCGAATCCCAGATTAAAATCCCAGATGGGCCCCATATGGATCTTTCCTCCCTTGCTGTCCTTGTCCTTGTGAAGAAATGTACTCAGTCGGTAACCATCTACATTTCTGGAGATTTCATTGCATATAGCGAAGTCAATAAATGAATCGACATTAATGTATTTCCGGTAGCCGGTATTTGGGTCGCGGAAATGTGGTGCGCGAAGAGTGGTCTCCCAACTTGTCACAAACTGCCTGATATAATTTGATTGCGCTGTCGTTATTTCATCTTCAGCAGGATAGTGGTACTGAAAATGAATCACACCGGTCTTCCCCGGAGCCAAGGACGGATAGGGAGAATCCCAACCTAATCCATCAGATGCGCCATCGAACTTATCGATTTTCACAATATATCCACCGGTAAGGTCGTCGCCGGTATTTTCATCCGGATTCAAAGTGCTTATGTTTACACGACCAACATCACGTTTTATTTTTTCTGTCATGAAGTAAACACCTCTGTATTGCCCGTTTAGGTAGAATTCGCATAACACCGTACGCGGCGCATACCAGCCCATATCACGGGCAAGTTGGTAAATCAGTACATTCCTCATAAGCGATTTATCTGAATATGGTCCCTGCAAAATCCAGTCTTCTTCCTGAGGCATATCGAGTATAATAGCCGAGGTATCTACCAATAAAGATGATTTCAATTCGATCGCATACTGTTTTTTGGGAAACATTTGGGATGATGAGCCCCTTAATTCAATGGCGATGTTGCCCTGATAACCTGTGAAGGAATCTTCAATGGTATTTGTCATACCCGGCCCATTGTCAATAATCCCCATCTGTGCAAAGATTTTTGGTTCGTCAGGAATATCAACGCCATTGGTGCTTATCATTACCAGGGGCAGGTTGGAGGCGTTATAATTTACAGGTTCACGAAACCAGAATTGTAATGGCTGGTATCGCTGTGCTGGAATATTTAGCGCAACATTCAGATAAAAATTGGATGACAGGTCCGACGAGGTGCCGTTGAAGTTATGGGTCTGAACACACAAAATATTTTCGCCTTCAACCAAATAATTGGCAACGGCTGATTTCAACATTAATCTTTCCATCGGATATGCGCCCTGGAAAAGCGATGCTTCATGGTCGGTTTCGGCGGATTGATCGTATGTTGGTCTTGCACCGGAAATACCGGCCCTTGCTACTTCCTTTCCGTTCAGATAGGCCACGAAGCCATCATCGTAATCAGCCAGCAATACAGCCTGCTCTATTTCCGCAAGTGACTGAAGTGTAAATTTTTTCCTGATATACACCGATATTGTGCCAACCGCTACTGTAGTACCGTCATCTCCATCGCCATACCCTACACCTCCTGGTCCTTCGAGCCATCCATTATCATCAAAACTCAAGCTAATCCAATCAACGGGAGGCTCGGTTGTACCGATTTTGTATTTCCATTGTTCGTTTGCATTGACAACAGATTCCCAGTGATCGATTGTTTGAGAAAAAATACTGTTCGTTATAAAAAATATCACGATAAAAAATATACCTGCCCTCTGCATTTCCTTCTTTAATTGGGTGAAATCGTGCTTAAAATTAACAATTACTTAACAAACCACAGCACGCTGGAATTGATAAATGGAGTAGGACGTACAATCTGAAGAGTATTGGTGGGTGATGGTTAGTCTACTTAGAGATTCATGGTGTGGTGATTTCTGATATTTTGCCTGCGACTTCAAGAGCGGCGTGTCTGCCCGTATCGCGAAACGCAACCTCGCCTGTGGATTTTTTTATTATGGTTACTGAAATTTCAGAGGACATGCTTTCCTCGATACGCCCGTCCATGAATCCGGAAATAGGTGAAGCCAATGATGTAGCGCCAGAGCGTTTGCCAAACACTTCCAAAACGTATTGACTGTTTTCTAGAACGACATCCACACGATCAATTGAAATATGACATTTAACCAGTCGGGATCGATTGTACGTGGTAAACCGGATTAATTTATTCTGGTACCAAAACCCTGCAATGAAGCCAGTAAAAGCACTTTTTATCCATGGGATTTTGGCAACTGAAAGTTTTAATGAAATGCCTGTTGCGCTGAAGTGATTGCACTGTAACCAGATATATGCTTCTGGAAATGAACGCCCCCAGTCTTTTTCAATATAACCACGACCCTCTTTAAAACTCATTTCAACATTTCCTTTCATTAAAATGCCGCTTAGTCCATGGTCCATACTCACAATACCGTGATAGCATTCCATGAAAGGAGCAAAGGCATAAGGGCCCATGATTCCGGGAGAATAAAAAGGTTTGGGCCATGGAACAATTTTGTCAAATTCTATCCGACCGGAAAGTTCCGGAAGATGCAATTCGATAAACGATGAGGAAAATCGATTTTCCCCAATACTAATATTAAAATCAAATGGTGATGCTACAAACTCATCTGCTTTAAATCGAACATATTCTGCGGTTCTGAGCTTCCCATCGAGCACCTGGATGAATGCGTGTTTATTTCCGTTGGCATCCATAGCTATACCAGGAATAATGGCCAGCGCATAATTGCCGTCGGCACTTACCAATTTGAAATACCAGCCCTCGAAGTATTTCCTTGTTTTACCCCAGCCCTGGAAATGTTCGGGATTGAAAAAGGAACGCCAGCGTTTAATCATAGATAAAATGATTTAGAATGATCTAATTGGCTTTTTTCATTGCTTCTACTATACGGAGAGGCTTGCGAATCTCGAATTTCGAGATAAGCCATAGCGTAGAGCGAAGTATCATGCTCGTCGGTTTACCGATCTGTTCACTGATTTCCACCACGCATCGGTCAATTTCTGCAATCCTGGTTGTCCACACATCGCCTTCGAGTTGAGCGAGTTCCAGGGCATGTACCCAGGCAAAATCACGCGCCTTCCTAATGCTGAAGTTGATGAGTTTTTCATCATTTCGGAAACCAAAAATATCCAACAATCCCATGAGCGGGGACACCTTCGATAATCCTCTTTGAATTGGATTGGTAAGATTGCCGAGTATGTGGTTTACGGTCATAAAATCATTTTTCAGAGTCATGATTTTCTTTCCAGGAGCGACAAGCGACGCAGCAATGGCGAGATCCAGATTAATATGGGCATTCATTCCAAGGAGGATTTGCTGTATCAGGGCCAGCTTATCACTACAGTGCTTAAAGGCATATTCCCAGGTAACGGCTGTCTTATTTCCTGATGCAAATTCACGATAAGCATTTATGTAAAGGTTTGCGAAGACCACATCGAGTTCTTCCAGTAAGGCGCTATTCTCGAACCGGCCAGTCTGCAGTCCCTTTTTTATTTCTTTGGTGGTTTGCATGTAAACAAATGCAAAAGCGCATCCATAAGTGTTTAATGCAACAGTTTCTTCGATAATGGAATCGAGGACATCGATGACTTCATCGATCGTTTTGGCTGGAGAATAATCGCCTTTTACCGGATAGCTCATGGAAAAACAATGATTTTTCCAAGCTAACCATTATTTAATACACAAAAAAGATGTCGATAGTATCGTGTGTTTCTACCGGCGGAAAAATCACGCTTTTTCCAGTACGATTGATGCTGAATTAATGCAAAAACGGAGGCCGGTTGGAGCCGGTCCGTCCGGAAACACATGACCTAGATGAGCATCGCATACATTGCACAACACTTCTACCCGAACCATGCCGAAGCTAATGTCCTTTTCGTATTTTATGACGTTTTCGGCAATTGGTTCTGTAAAGCTAGGCCAACCTGACTTGCTTTCGAATTTTATTCCAGAATCGAATAAGGCAGTACCGCAACAGATGCAATTATATCTTCCCGCATCGTGGGCATAGCAGTATTCGCCGGCAAATGCCGGCTCAGTTCCCTTTCTCCGAGTAACGCGGTATTGTTCTGCAGTCAATTGTTTTCTCCACTCTTCGTCGGTTTTAATAACACGATGATCAGGTTCAGGATTTCCATGATTGGCAATCCGCATTATTGTTGTCCAATTTATCATACCAGCTTAAACACTGAATTCAGGTTTTAGTTTGCTAAGTCAATTCGAAGTTGAAATGACTAGAATTTGGCCAAAAAAAATCCCGGGTAAAATGTTCCGGGATTTTTTGGTTGTGGATGGTATTGAAAAGGGCATTAATTGTAGTTGACGCAAACCTCGTTTGTCCAGGCCTGACCGCATAACACTTCGGGCATCACGAAAATGTACACACGATACCGGCCCTGATCAGACTCAACTTCGGTTGCGACAACTTCATTAATAAAGTCAACATGGACTTTTGACGATCCATTTGGTTGCACAGTCCGGTTTGCCATCCAGCAAATGTGGTTACCGGCATTTGTTAGGTTGAACGGCGAGAAACTAAATGAAAATACCCCATTGGCAGTTTTGTGAAACCTTTCAAATTCTTCATCCCGCTCCATGAGCAGCATGAATATGCCGAATGAAATATTGTCAAAGATTTCACGGTCAGTGAATGAAATATCAAAACGCACGCTGGCTGTTTCGATTAGTTCCGATGTTTTACGGATACTGAGTAGCTGGTTTTCAATGGTGGCCATTTTTATTGGTGGTTTATTGGTGACCTTAATGACGAGCTTTGAAAAAGGTAACCTGGCATTTCTAAAATTTTTTTATCGGTTTTACACTCATCGTTGATTTGATTAAAATCCACCAATTGCGATATTTAAACCAGAGTAATTCACATTCACCTAAACCCAATGAACATGAAAATATTTAGATTCGTAATCCTTGCCGTTTTTTTCTTGTTTTGCGTCACCGCTGTTTTTCCCCAAACCGGCAAAGTCTATGACAATCTTTCGCTCACCAGTCAAATCCTTAATGGTGAAAGGAAGTTCGCTATTTATTTACCACCGGATTATGAATCATCAGAACGCAGCTATCCTGTGCTATACCTTCTTCATGGTGGGGGAGATGACCAGACAGGTTGGGTGCAGTTTGGAGAGGTATTGAATATTGCCGATAAAGCGATCAAGGAGGGGCAAGCTACAGCCATGATCATCGTGATGCCCGATGCCAATACCGGGACCAGGGGTTATTTTAACGATCCCAAAGGCGAATGGAATTATGAAGACTTTTTCTTTAACGAATTCATGCCTTACGTTGAAAAAAACTATCGTATCAAAGCGGATAAGCGATACAGGGCTGTAGCAGGGTTGTCTATGGGTGGAGGCGGCACTTTTATGTATGCGCTTCATCATCCGGAATTATTCTCATCTGCATGCCCTTTAAGCGCCAGTTGTGGACCGTTAACTCTTGAAGAAGCTGGCACCTGGCTGGAAAGACGCTCTGAAAAGAAATATAGCGACGCTGAAAAGGAAAAATACTTCAAAAACCATAGCACATTAGAGCTCATCAATACGATGCCCGTTGATAAGATAAAATCAGTACGGTGGTTTATCGATTGTGGAGACGATGATTTTCTTTTTGAAGGCAACTCACTCGTTCACATTGCCATGAGAAAAAAGGAAATTCCTCATGAATTTCGCATCCGGGATGGCGCACATAACTGGACATATTGGCGGGATTCATTGCCCGTTGTGCTCCAATTTGTTTCCATGGCATTTCATCAATATTGAAGTATAACAAGGCCGACTACTTCATTTCAAGTATCCATTTAAAAATACATTTGAAGTGAAGTAGTCGACGAATACCATAGCTTAATCTATCTTTCAATTAAGATCCTTGGTAAGGACTGTCATTGATTGTAGAGAATTCACGTTGACGAATGAATTAAAAATCGCCAGTATTTTTTTTGCAATACCTGTCCAACCGAACATACGGCGGGCAAACCTGGCGCCTTCTACTGAAATTTCAAGCGCAAGGTTATCGTACAACATGGGCATTGCCAACATCACTCCATACTCTTCCGGCCTGAATGGATCAGCAAAAAGAGCCTGATTTCCAAAATCGATTAAATCCTTCAGGCCTCCATGCACGGTGATGACAGAAGGTGTGCCACAGGCCATGGCTTCAATCGCTACCATACCAAACGGTTCATATCTTGACGAAAGTGCAAAAACGGCAGCTGAGCGATAATAATCCCCAAGTTCTTCATCCGGAATATATGGTCTCCACACAATTTTGTCCTGGATGTTTAATTCATCAGCTATCTTCTTCAATTCTTCTAAACCCTTTAAATCACTCTTGGAATCATCGCTTCCCATCGCTGCTATGAGTCGGGCATCCGGGACGATTTTGAGCAGTGTAGGTATTGCCTTTAAGAGTAAATCATGTCCTTTGTTTTTTGCCATTCTACCAACTGCCAACACATCGTGGTTTTGGAAGCCATACTTTTTTTGCAACTTCCTTTTTTCTTCAAGTCTGACAGGGGAGAAGCGGTTTTCGTCCATTCCTGGAGGAATAATGCTTAACCTTCTCGGAAGTACGTCGTAGTGCTCAATCAATAATGC
>JBGSYX010000469.1:0-26487 GCA_041750735.1 Cyclobacteriaceae bacterium | reverse complement strand
CAAAAGAAATCGAACTTAAAGATCCTATAGAAAACATGGGCGCTCAGTTGGTGAAGGAAGTTGCTTCCAAAACTGCTGACGAAGCCGGTGACGGAACTACAACAGCTACGGTTCTCACTCAATCTATATTTGCACATGGTATTAAAAACGTTGCAGCGGGTGCAAATCCAATGGATTTAAAGCGCGGTATCGACAAAGCAGTTGGGCTCGTTGTTGAAAACCTGAAAAAGCAGTCAAAACCCATCAAAGATTCAAACGAGATTGCTCAGGTAGCAACTATTTCTGCTAACAATGATGATACCATCGGTCAGATGATCGCAGATGCCATGAACAAAGTTGGCAAAGACGGTGTGATTACTGTAGAAGAAGCAAAAGGTACTGACACGGAAGTGAAAACAGTGGAAGGTATGGAATTTGACAGAGGCTATCTCTCGCCATATTTCGTAACCAACACTGAAAAAATGGAAGCTGAGTTGAATCAACCATATATCCTGATCTATGACAAGAAGATCAGCTCTATGAAAGAATTGCTTCCTGTTCTCGAGGCAACTGTTCAGACAGGTAAACCTCTTCTGATTATTTCTGAAGATGTTGATGGCGAAGCGCTTGCTACGTTGGTTGTCAACAAGATTCGCGGCTCGCTCAAAGTTGCCGCAGTAAAAGCCCCGGGCTTTGGTGACAGGAGAAAAGCCATGCTGGAAGATATCGCTATTCTTACTGGAGGCACAGTGATTTCCGAAGAAAGAGGTTTTAAACTCGAAAATGCAACCCTTGATTTACTTGGCTCAGCAGAAAAAGTGAATATCGATAAAGACAACACTATCCTTGTAAATGGAAGTGGTAAGAAAAAAGATATTCAGGCTCGCATAAATCAAATCAAAGCACAAATAGAAACCACCACGTCAGATTATGACAGGGAGAAACTTCAGGAAAGGCTTGCTAAGTTGTCTGGTGGTGTTGCCATACTGTACATTGGTGCCGCAACAGAGGTTGAAATGAAAGAAAAGAAAGATCGTGTAGATGACGCATTACATGCTACAAGAGCCGCTGTTCAGGAAGGTATAGTTGCCGGTGGTGGAATTGCCCTGATCCGTGCAATCGCTGCTTTGGACAAAGTAAAAACAGAAAACGAAGATCAGGAAACGGGTATAAATATCGTGAGAAAAGCACTTGAGTCACCTCTCAGGACAATCGTAGAAAACGCCGGTGGCGAAGGTTCAGTGATCGTTCAGAAGGTGAAAGATGGCAAAGGAAACTTTGGCTACAATGCCCGTGAAGATAAATTCGAAGACCTCGTTGCCGCTGGTATCATCGATCCGACTAAAGTCGTGAGACTTGCACTGGAAAATGCAGCGTCTATCGCCGCATTGTTGCTGACTACCGAAGGAGTGGTTGCCGATGCGCCAGAAGAAAAAGGACCAGCAGGACCTCCAATGGGTGGCGGTGGAATGGGTGGCATGATGTAATAGCCATTTCTTATAAAATGTTAAAAAAGCCCCGATGTGAATCGGGGCTTTTGCTTTTTATAAACTTCTATTCATTGAAAACTTGTATCTTTGTCGCTCACTTAGGGTGTTTGTATTCTATCAAAATATTAATGAATACCCATCGGAGTTCTGGTATTAGTTTCTCAAACCTAACAATTTAACAATACCGAGTGAAGCGTTCAATCAAAACCGGGCCTCAACCGCGACTTGTCGGGGTCCCCGAATTATCGGGGTTAACGGTGGAGGGTTGCGATATGAAGGCAGCTCAAATCCTGATTTAAGGGGTTTGATTAAACATACAGGCTCCGATGTTGGTTTTAAATCCTCTGTTGATACTCCTCATAGACCGCCCTTATCCCATCTTCCAACCCGATTTTAGCTTTAAAACCCAGAGCATTTAATCGCGATACATCCATAAGCTTGCGAGGAGTGCCATCCGGTTTGGTAGTATCAAATTGCAATTCGCCCTTAAAGCCGATAATTTTCTTGATAAGTAAAGCCAGGTCTTTGATGGAAATGTCTGTACCTACTCCAATATTTACAAAGCCGGGCTCGCTGTAATTTTGCATTAAAAAGAAACATGCTTCAGCCAGGTCATCCACGTGCATGAATTCACGTAACGGACTGCCCGTGCCCCATATCTCCACCTTTTCTGCACCAGCTAGTTTGGCCTCATGAAACTTTCGAATCAGTGCCGGAAGCACATGGGAATTTTTTAGATCATAATTATCGTTTGGTCCATACATGTTTGTAGGCATTACGGAAATAAAATCCGCTCCGTATTGAGCCCGGTAGGCATCACACATTTTTATACCTGCAATCTTCGCAATGGCATATGGTTCATTTGTTGGCTCGAGGAGTCCAGTTAGTAGTGCATCTTCTCGAAGTGGTTGTGGCGCGAGCTTCGGATAAATACATGAACTTCCGAGAAATAGCAACTTTTTAACTCCCGCAGTATAGGCATGGTGTATAATGTTGCTTTGAATCATCAGGTTGTCATAAAGGAATTCGGCCCGATACGTGTTATTTGCTACGATACCACCCACTTTTGCCGCCGCGAGAAAAACTACATCAGGCCTTTCCGTTTCAAAAAATGTCTTAACAGCCTCCTGATTGCGTAGATCCAACTGGCTGAATTCTCTGCCAATAATATTGTTAAATCCTTCTCTCTGAAGTTTTCTAACTATTGCAGAGCCGACCATACCGCGGTGACCCGCTACGTAAATTTTATCCCTTTTATCCATTATTCATGATAATTCAAAACCTTGTGACCTCCTTTGAGCAATAGCTGATCGCGTTTGAAAAGGTCGATATCAGCCCAAACCATATCCTTTACTAAAGCTTTCAGGTCATATTCCAACTCCCAACCCAGTTTTTGTTTCGCCTTGGTAGGATCACCAATTAATAAGTCAACCTCCGTAGGCCGATAATACCCTGGATCAATTTTCACCACAACCTGTCCAACTTTTATATTAAATTCCTGATTATTGCAGCTTTTGACAACGGCGATTTCATTTTCCGCAGCCCCACTAAATTCGAGTTCTATCCCTACCTCCTGAAAACTCATTCGTATGAAGTCACGAACTGTCGTCGTCTCTCCGGTAGCAATTACGAAATCCTCCGCAAGACTTTGTTGAAGTATAAGCCACATAGCTTTCACATAATCTTTAGCATGGCCCCAGTCGCGCTTGGCATCAATATTTCCCAGGTAAACTGTCTCTTGCATTCCCAGAGCAATTCGTGCTACAGCTCTGGTAATTTTCCTTGTCACAAAGGTTTCTCCTCTCAATGGGGATTCATGGTTAAATAAAATACCATTACACGCGAACATATTATAAGCTTCCCTGTAATTCTTTGTAATCCAGTATCCGTAGAGTTTTGCAACAGCATATGGCGAGCGTGGATAAAACGGAGTAGTTTCAGATTGTGGTGTTTCCTGTACCAACCCATAAAGCTCGGAAGTGGATGCCTGGTAAATCTTTGTCTTTTCAACAAGACCGAGAAGTCGTACGGCTTCAAGAATACGTAATGTTCCCAAACCATCCACATTAGCGGTGTATTCCGGAGTATCAAAACTCACTTTTACGTGCGACATAGCTCCGAGATTGTATATTTCATCCGGTTGAACTTCCTGAATGATCCTGATAATATTAGCCGAGTCTGACAGGTCCCCATAATGGAGCTTCAACTTTATTCCTTTGTCATGTGGATCCTGATAGAGGTGATCAATGCGATTTGTATTGAACAGCGAACTCCTCCGCTTGATACCGTGGACTTCATATCCTTTTGACAGTAAAAACTCGGTGAGGTAGGCTCCGTCTTGTCCTGTAATACCTGTAATTAGTGCTTTTTTCATTATAACTTGTTTATTGAACCAAAAGATGTATTTCTATTATTTCAGTTTAGTTGTTTGCCTAGGTATTGAAAACAATTCTTCAAATATAATTTTAAGCATTAAAATAATTCAATTTATTCTCAATTATTTTCTATTTTTTCAACCTTTTGACGGCCAGTAACTGCGTCGATCATCAGAGAAAAATGCACCTTTTTCCCAGTGTCCAATGATTCATAATAGTAGCCTTCATTATCTTTTTTCAATACAGATTTACCAAGCTCATATCGCATTGCTTGTACCACTTCCCCTTCTTTCAGTGGATTATTAACGAGATCGGTGAGTTGGATTTCTTTTTGCTTTTCCTTTTTTGAGCGAAATAGACCAAACATAGAGTTAATTATTTTACATGTGAATGTACATTATTAAATTGAGAGATGCCGCCAACATTAATCTCGATAAGGTTTTGCCTGAAATGATTTTAGAAGCTCCTGAAATCCGTTGGATTGCAGAACAAATTGGAATAATTTGTCCTTCTATTCAAAATCATGTGCCTTATTCTTTTTTCATTGAAAACGCACCCACGTTACAAAGTGGTGATTGCTGCAAACAGGGATGAATTCTTCAATCGTCCCAGTTTACCGGCAAACTTTTGGAAATCCGATTTAAATATACTAAGCGGCATTGATTGTATCTCTCGGGGCACTTGGTTAGGAATTACAAGAAAAGGTCGATTTGCTGCAATTACTAATTATAGAAATCCATCGAACCAGGTAACTGACCCGATTTCGAGGGGAAATATCACAAGTCAATTCCTTCAATCCACGAGCAAAAGCGAAGATTTTATATCAGAAATCGCCATGGAGAAACATCGCTATAACGGCTTTAACATTCTCCTGAGTGACGACGGCTTTGACTCTTTGTATTGGTATTCGAACATCGGGAATAATCATGCTGCTGTTTCTGATGGAACACATGGGCTTAGTAATGCTTTGCTGGATACATCTTGGCCAAAAGTCGATTATGGGATTTCGATGCTTTCCAAAACCATTAACAATTCCAATTTTCAACTCGAAGATCTCGTAGCGTTAATGAGCGACGGCAAAGTTGCACCAGATGTACTGCTGCCCAGCACCGGAATTTCATTAGAACTTGAAAAAAAACTTTCACCCGTTTTTATTTCGATGAAAGGGTACGGAACCCGGTGCTCAACTGCGATTCGATTGGATTATGACAACAATCTTGAATTTTTGGAGGTTTCTTACGACGAATCAGCACATCCCGTGGTAATAAAGCGATATGAAATAAAATTGAACAAGCATAAATAGTACTAAAACCCCATCGAGAAGCGCTAATGTACCCGGTTGAAAGTAAAATATTACATTGGTTCGGATACCCCTTCGATAGTCAAAATGAGGGCCATTGAATTTTATTTATATTTTTGGTTTTAATAAGCAGAGCTAAAAACCTCGTACTATGATTACTAAACAATTAAATATTCTCATCCAATTGGCTACCATCGACGGAAGAATCGCCGCCAAAGAAAGGAAGCTCATTGAACATATCGCCAAAGTAAATAATGTAGATGACGAACTGGTGAAGCAGTATATCAATAAACCGCAACCAATGCCGGAGCTTGATTATCTCACCGATGATGAGCGCTTTGAATACCTTTATATGGTAATCCAGATCATGAAGGTTGATGGATTGGTTTTCAAATCAGAAATTGATTTCTGCGAGCAGGTTGCTGAAAAACTTGGATACAAAAAGAAGGTGGTTGCCGAACTTTCAAAAAACATATATAGCGACCCAAGTATCACAGCCGATCGTGATATGCTAAGAAAAACAGCACTAAAATTCAAAGTGTAGCGAGAAGATACTCTCTACACTTTTATTTTCTGCTCATTAGTTCTTCAATCTCGTCAGGCTCAATAGGAATATTAGCGGTAAGGTCTATAAGTCCTTTATCGGTTATCAATACGTTGTTCTCTAATCTGATGCCTAAATTCTCCTCCCTGATATAAATACCAGGCTCCACCGTAAACACCATGCCTGGCTGCATCTTCATATGGGGATAGCCATAATCATGAACATCTAGCCCTAGGTGGTGCGATGTACCATGCATAAAATACTTTTTGAATGCCGGGTTATTGGGGTTTTGCAACTTAATGTCGGTTTTGGAAATAAGTCCCAATGAAAGCAATTCATTTTCCATGACCTTACCAACTTCCTTGTGATACTCTGGTAATGTATTCCCAGGCACCAACATCTTCATAGCCTCACGTTGGACTTTCAGAACTGAATTATATACATCCCTTTGCCGTTTTGTAAAGCGGCCACTAACCGGAATAGTCCTGGTAAGATCGGCATTATAGTTTCCATATTCGGCGCCAAAATCCATAAGCACCATATCCCCATCCTTGCACACTTCTTTATTTTCAACGTAATGCAAAACACAACCATTGAAACCCGCGCCTATAATTGGCTGGAAGGCGAACCTGCGACTTCGGTTCCGTACAAATTCATGTATCAATTCCGCTTCTATTTCATATTCGGTAACACCTGGTTTTACGAATTTGAGAACCCGTCTAAATCCTAGTTCAGTGATGTCAATCGCTTTCTGCAGTTGGTCAATTTCCCATTTCGATTTTATAACACGCAATTCGTGCATCAAGGGTTGAAGTCTCTTGTAGTCATGAAGGGGATATTTTTCCCTGCACCAATGTTCAAAGCGTGCATCGCGTGATTCTACCAATGTAGAGGAACGCAGATGCTCGTTACCATTGAGAAATAAGGATTTTGCCTGAATGGCCAAACTTTTAAATGTAGTTTCGAATTGTGAAAGCCAATGTACCGTCTTTACTCCTGAAATTGCGCTCGCCTCTTCCTTGGTTACCTTTGCCCCTTCCCATATTGCAATTTCTTCATTCGTTTCCTTTAGAAAAAGTATCTCTCTGTTCTGCTCTTCCACAGCATTGGGAAAAATTATGAGTATGGTCTCTTCCTGATCAATGCCGCTCAGATAAAAAAGATCAGTTTGTTGAACAAATCCCAAGGTGCCATCAGCGCTTGTTGGCATAATGTCGTTGGCATTCAAAATAGCCATAGCGCTAGCTTCAAGTTGGCTTACTAATCGCTTTCTGTTTAAATTGAATAATTCTGCAGGCGCGTTGCTATATCTCATATTCTGGAATTTTCTTGAATCAAATATAATTCATTCGAAAAAAGACTTGCACATTTTGCTTGCTTATTCAGTATAATTCAAAAAAAAACCCGGCCTATTATTCCGGGTTGTGCAGGTAAACCTGATTAATGGTTGACTTGTTACGTGCTACTTCGCAGATTTGGTTTGGCGGGTTGAAATTCCAAATGGAAGATAAAGCGGACATGTGCTTACTATACTAGTGAGAACAAATACTGCACTAAAAATAAGTAGTACAATGGCAACAGTACCATTAATCATGTCCGTCAGATACAAACCTACGATAACAAGTGCTACTATGACCCTTATTACCCGATCGAGATTACCCATGTTTTTTTTCATGACTTAATTTTTAAGGTGGAGAATGATTTATAATTCAAATGTAATCGACCTTTTGGCCTATAATTGGTGACCGTGATCACCAGCTATAAAATTTTTATTCCTTTTTTTTCAATACATATCTTGCCCTCCAATTCCAGCTTTTTCAAAACCCTTGTTATAACCTCCCTTGCTGTGCCAAGATCGCGGGCAATCAGGTGATGCCGCAGGTCCAATTCACTAGTATTTAGAATCTGCCTTTTTTCATTGAGATATTTATATAACCGTTGATCAAGCGATTGAAATACTAATTGATTTATGGTATCGAGTAAATCCAGATACCTGCTGTGGTAAAGGTCAAAAAATAATTGCCTGAATTTTGGAAAACGATTTGTCCAATCGGCCACTTTCCCTGATGGAATAAGCAATATTTTTGAGGTTTGCTCTGTCTCAGCATATATTCTACTCGGAGCATTATAAATGGACGCTTCAAACGAGATAATGCAACTCTGCTTGGGTTGGATATAGTAAAGCAGTAATTCTTTTTCGTCATACCGGTTAAATACTCTTATTATTCCTTCAATAACCACAGGAAGGTGTTTTATATACTGCCCCTCTTTAATAATTACTGTTCCAGCAGAGAATTCCTGTAACACGGAATATTTCAGGATTTCTTCCGTGAGTTCTCCTTCCAGAAATGACAATGTTCGTAAAACCGTGTAATCCGCAATCATTTATCAATAATACTGATAAAAATGCTCCATCCCGAGGCAACCATAATAAACATTATCTTGTATTGTCTGTTCAGAAAGCACCTCGTTATGAGAAAAATCACATTGCTGCTATTCCTGATTGCATATAATGCCATTCACTCATGCACTATATCTGATGCATCTATAACTGTTGCTCCGACAAACATTCAGGATAAATCGATAGACGTGTTTGTTGGCCAGAATGTAGAATCAAACTTCGCTAATAAATGGGTATACCTCTTTGAATTTGACGGAGATGGTTCTACAATTCGTGTTTTTGTTGATACTACCAACTACTATGCGTTTTAAATCGACTGATGCTATTTACCTTTTCAATATCACAAAACTACCATTGATACCATATTAACATTCATTTCAACTCAGTAAATAATTGGAAAACCATTCACCTGATGTACTTACCTCCCTCCTGAAAGGGTGTCTAAAAAATGACAGGAAGTGTCAACGTGAATTATATCGGAATTTGTATAGTTATGGTATGAGTATTTGCCTCAGGTACGCAGATCATCGCGACGAAGCAGCTGAAACCCTAAATGAAGCCTTTATGAAAGTATTCAAAAACCTCGGAAAATTCGATTTCACCAGACCATTCAAGCCATGGTTCAGAAAGATACTGATTAACGCATGTATCAATAATTTCAAGAAGAAAAACATCCGGTTTACTGAAGATGTCGAAGTTGTTGCAAATAACTCAGATACAGAGAGTATCCTTTCCAAGATAGCATACAATGAAATCCTGGAGATGATAAGGAAATTATCACCAGCATACCGGGCCGTGTTTAATCTGTACTTCATGGAGGGATATAAACACGAGGAGATTGCCGAGATTCTCGGCATATCAGTCGGAACTTCAAAATCAAACCTTGCCAAAGCGAGAAAAAACCTTCAGGAAATCCTGAAACTCTATTTCAAAGAAGATTATGAGCGAATCAGAGAATAATTTGGATGGTTTCTTCAGACGGCGGGCTCAGCAGACAAATGTTGAGTTCAATGAGGATGATTGGCTTCATTTGGAGGCCAGGCTGAATAAGGAAATGCCATTAAAGCCTGCATTCTGGTTTTGGCTTCGCAAATACTGGTTTGTACCCGTCCTTCTTTCGCTTATTCCTGCGTTGTGGTTTGTGATACCTGACACAACATCCAACAACGCAGGAATCATAATTAATCCAATTGAATTGTCACCGGGCAATCAGGTGGGCTCCCAATTTCAGGATGAGGTCAATTCCGGTTTTAAGACACCCGCCGCATCAGAAGTAAATGAAAAAGTTGGAAACAGCGCCTCTCCTGATAGTGACAAACAGATTCTTCAGACAGACTTAAATAATGTCGTTGATTTGAATGAACAAACAGAAAAAGCCTCTGTTCAGGTTAACACCATTGAAACAAAATTACCTGCATCACATAACCTCAGTAATTTGGATTCAGAAAAAGTCATTTTCGGCATTAATGATAAAGGCTATGTTGTTTTGGGAAATGGGGACGAGGTTCCGAGGCTAAGCGGGACTTCGTACCTCCATTTTCTTTCTCCAATTACCCCAAATATTGATTTCCTTCTTGATACCCCTGAATCATTATCACTGTTGGATATTGAAACCTCCTTTAACAAACGTTTTCACGGATATTTCACCTTGGGAATCGGATATGGACCGGATTTCAGTACGGTAGGTTTAGATAACTTCATCGCGCCGGGAGCAAGGTGGAAGTTAGATCTAGGATATGCTCTTTCTCCAAGGTTCCAGTTGATGACCGGTGTCGTATTGGTAAACAATAAGTATAAAGCATCTGGCGACGAATACCATGCGCCAAAAGGTTACTGGCAATATGATGCAGGAGCAGATGAAGCTTATGGCGAATGTAAAATGATCGACATTCCCCTGAATCTGCGGTTTAATGTCATTACAGTTGGACGGCATAAGGCATTTGTATCTTCCGGACTATCAACTTATATCATTACCAAAGAGGACTACTACTTTGACTACTACGAAGACTATCCGGGCTCTCCGGATTACTGGGGAACTGATAATGCTTCAGTCTATCCTTTTTCTATCATAAATGTCTCCATGGGTTATGAATATATCCTAAAGGGTCGTGGGTCCATACAGGTTGAACCCTTTATAAAACTACCAATAAATGGTGTTGGATGGGGAAACGTAGATTTAAACACCCTGGGTATTTACTTCTCCTACCAATACCGAATATGGCCATAATGCAGTCCTGTCTTACAAAAACGATATTCAATTAACAACCAAAAAATAATGCCATGAACACAAATCCATTTCTCAAAATTTGTCTATTGACCATAATCGTAGTCCTTTTCGATTCCTGCAGCAGTTCAGATGAAGAAACGGATCCATGTGCTAACGGACCAGAAATTTCCATTGAGAAAAAAGTCTCCACCACCACAGGCAACATGGTGGGTTCCTTTACGGCGTCGACCAGCAACGGCCAAGCGCCCTATCAGTATAGCATTGATGGCGGCGCTTTTCAATCCAGCGACACATTCAGCGGACTTTCCGCCGATACCTACGCGGTAACTGTTAAAGATGCCAATGACTGTCAGGATCAAACGGATGTTACCATCACCTCAGTTACTGAAGTATCCTTCGCAAGCCAGGTAAAACCTATCATCGATACGAATTGTCAAATTTCAGGTTGTCATGGAAGCAATGCATCAACTCCATCATTTGCTACTTATACCCAGGTGAAAGCGAATGCTGAAAATATTAAATCCAAAACATCGGCGAAAGTCATGCCACCCACAGGCCCACTCTCAGACAGTAATATCAAATTGATTTCCGACTGGGTTGATCAGGGTGCTCCTAACAATTAATTGAGTAATGGAATAATGGCACATTTAGTCGCGAGGAGGGAACGGCCTTCACTTGAAACATAGTGATTAAGAAAAACGATTTTTGATCTGGGGCATTCAAAACTGAATGTTCAATCCAATTCCACCCGGGATAATCCCAAGGAATAATGCGGGTTTCTGATATTCTGCTATAAGATTTCTGTTGTGAACATCAATAGCTTGAATTGCCAACTTATTGGCTTTACCATTAATTGGTATCGATAGGAGTATCAGTCCCTCACCGACACCCGCAATTACCCAATTTGGTTCGCCACCTACAATCCATGTTCCGAGTTGCCACCCCAGTAAAAACCCGCCTATTCCGCTTAGTACGGCTGCTCCTGTTTTATTGGCTCGTGCCGCTTTCATAAGGCTTGCTGCCTCTCCTTCATACCCAACCAAACCAGGCAACTGGTTGAAATTAATCCTGTAATTATCCTGGTAAAACTTAGTGCCCCAAAAGTTTTTTGAATAATAAATTGAATCTGAAGGCGATTGTGCTTGGCAAATGGAAGAAATGCTGATTAGGCTAATAAATGCTATTCCGATACTAATTTTATTCATGCAAATGCCCTATTTCGCGTCGGTTCATTCCTGCTACTCCAGTATTCAAATCGCCAAGGTCTTCCCTTGCCTGATCACCCAACTCAAGGAGTTCTTTTACAATATCAGGATACATATGTATTACATTATACCTCTCGCCCGGATCACGAATCAGGTTGTAAAGCTCCAGTGAATCAACTTGTGTTCGTATCCGCGGTCCGGCTATTCCATCATTGCCGGGGACGGTTGCTTCATAGGAATCAAAGGTATGGGGAAAAACCAATTTCCAATGTTCATTTCTAACTGCATTCAGATTGTTCTTTCCATAATAATAGTACAAGTTTTTCCTTGGATGGGCTTCCACACTTCCATATAGTAATTCAGAAATGTCAACGCCATCAATCTTTTGATTGGGTAAAGTTCCATCTATAATAGCTGCGAGAGTTGGCATTATATCGATAGAAGAAGCAAGCTGGTTGCAGATCACTCCTGAAGGGATTTTTCCGGGCCATCGGAAAATAGCCGGCACCCGCTGTCCGCCTTCCCAACTTGTTGTCTTACCTTCACGAAGTCCGCCAGATGAACCGGCATGATTTCCAAAATTCACCCATGGACCATTGTCTGTGGTAAAAATCACAATTGTATTTTTTTCAACGCCATTATTCTCCAATGCCTCCAATACCTGTCCGACAGACCAATCGATTTCCATCATCACGTCGCCATACATACCTTGCTCACTTTTACCTTTGAATTTATCCGAAACACCAAGCGGTACATGGGGCATTGTATGAGGAAGGTACAAAAAGAATGGCTGATCCTTATGTCGATAAATAAAATCAACGGCCTTTTCGGTATATAGTGTGGTGAGTTTATCCTGGCCTTCATAGTCGGTAATCAGCTCGACTGGCTCATCACCGGAAATCAGTGGCAGGTCCGGAAAGTTACTTCGCGGCTCTCCAGGTTGGGCCCTGGTTCCGTCGTGTTTTATTGGCCACATGTCATTGGAATATGGCAAACCTGTATATTCATCGAATCCGTGTTGCAAAGGAAGAAATCGCTTCTGCCAGCCGAGATGCCATTTACCAAAAATAGCTGTTGCATATCCCTTTGCCTTCAGCATTTCGGCAATGGTGAGTTCGTCATCGTTTATACCAACCGTGTCATGTGGAAAAAGTGCCCCGGAAATACCTATTCTGTTTGGATAACATCCGGTGAGCAGGCCTGCTCTGGATGCACTGCAAACCGGCTGTGCTGAATAAAAACTGGTAAAACGCATACCTTGTACTGCCAGGCGGTCCAGATTAGGCGTATTGTATCCGGTGGCACCATATACACCAACATCGCCATATCCCTGATCGTCAGTAAATATTAGGACTATATTTGGTAATTGATTTTCGGTTGGTCTTATACAGGAAAAACCAATCAAAAGAAGTAAAACAAAAAGTGAAATTTTCAATTTCAAATTCCGAAAGAGTTTAAAAAACAGAAGGATATCCATAAAAGTCCCACTTTTTTTAGTGGGATGAGACGAACATCATTGCCTTTATTTTTTCCTTTTTGCTCTGGCATTTGCTTTTCTAACTGATTTGATTCTGGCATTTGCTGCATTCATAACGGTTGATCGTTTTTCAACAGCAATGAAACTTTCGATTTTCTTCTCATCGGTCATTTTTTTCAGAGCGATTATTGCATCCTTGAATGCTAAACCGGCACTTGTTTTAGCTGTTTTTATCACCTCTGGCTTTGCAGCAGTTTCCTTTTTCGACAATGGTTTTACGGTCTTAATTTTAGTTTCGGTTGACTTTAAGGACTTCGGTCTTCCAACCTTCGGTTTTGCTGTAGTTTCCTTTTTTGACCGGGGTATTACAATCCTTATTTTAGTTTCAGTTGACTTTAACGACTTTGGCTTTTCAACCTTGAGCTTTTGCGTTTTTGGTTTTACTGCTCTAGATTTTATGGCTTTTTGTTTATTAGTTTTTTCAGTTACAGGAGCCGGGGCAGCGACTGTTTTATTTGAAGCTATTGCCTTCTTTAGCTTCTTTTCAGCAACTACATTTTCTTTCAATTTCTTTAACTTCTTTTTTGTCTTCTTCTCTATTTTTGACAAGCGTTCTTTTATTTCCTTTACTTTTTCAATATTTCCGCTTAACTGCATCAGATTGCTAAGTTTCTCATTTTGTTTATCACGCTTCTTCCTGAGCTTTTCCAAACTACTTTTAATTTTTTTAACAGCCTTCTTGAGTCCTTTAGGTTTTATCGGACTTTCGGAAATTGCTTTGTTTGTTTTCTTTGCCATGTGAATAGGTTTTATTTTATCAAAGTGGATGAAATTTAATAATTAATTAATAATTGATACTGAACACGATAAAAAATTAACATTAAATTATATCTATCAAAAAGTGCAAAAATGCATGTCGGTGTGATAAAAATATAACATGGCCAATTTAAAAATTTATAAGTTACATTCCTTGCTAATGGTGATGACCACCCGGACCATGAATATGACCGTGATCCAGTTCGTCGGCAGTTGCCTGGCGCACATCCAAAATTTCACCTGTAAAATGTAACTGCTTCCCAGCTAATGCATGATTAAAGTCCATGGTTACACTCTCCTTATCAACTTCCACCACTACACCATTCATAGGATGTCCATGTTGATCTTGCATTGGCACTGTTTTACCTATTTCCATAAATTCAGATTTAACAACACCATCAACTGTAAATGCTGATATTGGAAGTTTCACAAGCGCCTCTTTTTCATATTCACCATATGCTTCTTCTGGTTTCAGCGTGAATTCATAAGATTGCCCTGCAGATAGTCCCTCGAGGTTTTTTTCAAAACCCGGCACCATCATACCTATACCTTGTATAAAAGTCAGCGGATGGTCAGCTCCTGCTTTGTCAACTATTTTTCCGTCTACCGTAAGCGTGTAGGTAACAGACGGTACCATGTGCATTTTAATCTTCATATATTAGAGAATTGTTTTATTGCCGCAAAATAGCCAAACTTTCAGCGCAATCCGAAATTAAATTGCTTTTGTTACTAGAGTAACGGGGCGATCAGCCTTCCAAGAGAACCCGCTAATCGTATTTTTAATGGTCGTTTCCGCCATGTGTGATATTGAAGTTTGGTAGAATTGTTCAGGTCCGATTCAAAATAGCTTTTCAGCTCTTGCGCAAGGGATTCATCAAAAAATAATGCATTGACCTCAGCATTATTATCAAAGCTGCGGTAGTCCATATTCGCGGTACCAATGGTAGAAAGTTCACCATCTATGATCATAACTTTGGAATGAATCATGCCCTTCCTATACATATATACCTCAATATCATTGCGCATCAGATCACCAAGGTAGGTGAGACTGGCACTGTGAACAAAGATGGAATCGGATACCTTAGGTAAAATCAGGATCACTTTTACTCCGCCCTTGGCACTGGTTTTCAATGCGGTGAGGATACTCTCATTTGGAATGAAATAAGGCGTACTGATCAGAATTTCCTCCCTGGCGGATGTAATCATACTAAAATAGGTTTCCATCAGGTTAGGATAATCGGAATCGGGATCACTGCTGATGATGGCGGTAACTGTGTTTCCTTTGTTCTCTATCTGTGGAAATAGGTCCAACGATGGTTTTAGAAGTTGCTTCGAAACAAAATACCAATTGAGCAAAAATAGTATTTGAAGTGAATATGTTGCCTCCCCTTCTATCATGCAATGAGTGTCACGCCAGAAATGTTTCGAACTCCCATGATTTATATATTTGTCGGCCACATTAATACCACCTATAAAACTGACTTTGCCATCTATAATTGCAATTTTTCTATGATCGCGATAGTTTACCCTGTTGGCCAGGGAACTGAATAGCACGGGATTATACTCATAGATTTCGACTCCAGATATTTTTAATTTGTCTATGGTGAAAGTTGAAATGTGGTTACTGCCGAGGGCATCAACTATCATACGAACTTGAATTCCCGATTTAGCTTTTTGTTGCAGGAGTTCAAGGATGGATTTACCGATTTCGTCTTCTTCAAATTTATAATACTCCAGGTGAATATGGTTTTTTGCATCTTTCAGCTTACTGATCAGTTTCGGAAATTTATTCTCACCATTGTTCAATATAGTTATGGTGTTGTTTTCCGACAGCACTGAATAATTATTTCTCCAGATAAGAAATGGCAATTTTGCTTTCTCCTGCAAAAAGCCACGAACATTGTCAGTACTCTGACTCAGTAGGTTTTCGTATTCTTCGATCCATAGTTTTATCATTTTTTGATCGCGAAAAACCTTCCTGGAGAAAAGCTTTTCCTTTCTAAAATTGACTCCGAAGAGTAAATAAATAAGTAATCCAATAACCGGCAGCAATACCATAAGCAGAAGATATGACTGGGTTTTCAGCGGATTCTTATTTTCAAGTAGCACCCTGAAAAAGAATACACCTACGATGCCATAGTAGAGTGAAAATAAAACAAGAAGAACAATCTGAAAGACAGACATAAAATTGTGATTACCGTATGTGTTAAACAGTTATTGGAACTCCTAAGTTGCATTCAAAACCACCTAAGTAGATGGAGTCCACCGTAATACCTCCTTATCCCAATCCCGAGGTTACCATTTTTATTGAATATTAATTAATCAATATAAAATATAAAATATTTCACATGAAAACTGTTGTAATATTTTTACTCTTCATCCTGGTAAATCCTGGTCTCCATGCCGGTTCTGATAATTGCGCTGTATCTTCAGCTTCCTGGAAATCTGAAAAGGAGGCGATTGATGTACTTGAAAAAGCTGACTTTCTATTTTCAGAATCATTTAATAGCGAATCGGAATCCTGGCTTATCAGCGCCAGCTTTTACTCATGTGACAGCGAAACTGGATATCTCGTTATTCATGGCCCAAAAAAGGACTTTGTCCATTCTACAGTTCCAATTGTGGTATGGCATGACTTAAAAAAAGCCCATTCAAAAGGTGGGTTCTATAATTTTTACATCAAGGGCAAATACTCATTTAAGCCTTAGATTGAAATATGCCATTCTGGATTGAAAAATATTCATAGTATATATACCCTAGCTCACTTGTTGCCTCATTTTTAATCACCCTTATTCAATCGGTGATGTATTTGCTTGTCATTCCGTAAGTTCCTGCGCGGCTATTCGCTTTTAATTTTGCGTTTTAATAATCCATAACTATTACCATGATCTTGGTCATATAAACTGCCTGGGTTAGTATTAACTTTGTATTTAAATACCTAATATCGTTGTCCCAATTGTTCTTTTAATTTTAAAATTGGGGTAATAGCGAATCTTACAGCAACTTAAAATTATGTCACTAAAGCAATTTATCCTGGACCTTCGTAAACGCAAGGAAATAGCACAAACGGGCGGTGGCGAGCAGGCAATACGAAAGCAACAGGAAATGGGGAAGCTATTCGCACGCCAGCGAATCACCTCGATTCTCGACAAAGATACATTCCACGAGTACGATATGTTTGTAGAACACGTGGCCCGCGACTTTGATATGGAGAAAAAAACCCTGGCTGGAGACGGAGTCATAATAGGTACAGGCACCATAAATGGCGCTCCGGTATGTATTTACGCCCAGGATTTCACGGTAGCCGGAGGTTCTCTTGGATTAATGCACTCTCGCAAGATCTGTAAAATTATGGATCATGCTTTACAGATGCGGGTGCCACTAATCGGAATCAACGACTCGGGGGGAGCAAGGATTCAGGAAGGTGTAAACTCCCTTGCAGGATACGGTGAAATCTTCTATCGCAATACCATTTCTTCCGGCGTTATTCCGCAAATCTCGGTTATACTAGGGCCATGTGCCGGCGGAGCAGTCTATTCACCGGCACTGACTGACTTTGTCTTCGTGGTTGATAATATTTCCAAAATGTTCATCACAGGCCCAAGTGTCATAAAAACTGTGCTGGGTGAAGATTACACTATGGAAGAAATTGGAGGTGCCAGGGTTCATTGCGAAATCTCCGGCAATGCACATTTCTTTGCCAATAGTGAAGAGGAGTGTTTTGACCAGATAAAGGCATTAATTGGATATTTACCAAAAAATAATCAGTCAAAATCCATAAAAATAGAGCCGAAAGCTCCAAAGTCCCGAACAAAACTCGAGGCAATTGTCCCGGGTGATCCGAGACAGCCATACGATATGCGCGACTTGATCGCCGCTGTAGCCGATGATTCAGAATTTCTCGAAGTCATGGAAATGTTCGCCGCTAACATCATTGTTGGATTTGGCCGTATGAATGGCGAAACAGTCGGCTTCGTTGCTAATCAGCCTATGGTACTCGCCGGCGTACTGGATTGCGACAGTTCTGACAAAGCCGCACGCTTCATCCGATTCTGTGATTGCTTCAATATCCCAATCATTACGTTGGAAGATATGCCTGGTTATCTGCCGGGAATCGATCAGGAACACATGGGTGTTATTCGCCATGGAGCTAAAGTACTTTATGCTTATTGTGAAGCTACAGTACCGAAGATTACGGTTATCATACGAAAGGCCTATGGCGGCGGATATATCGCAATGAACTCCAGGCATATGCGTGCTGACTTCGTATTTGCCTGGCCAACCGCAGAAATAGCCGTTATGGGTCCGGAAGGAGCCGCTAGCATTGTTTTCAAAAAAGAAATTGAATCTGCTGTAGATCCGGAAGCTATGCGTCAGGCGAAAATTAAAGAGTATAAGGAGAAGTTCGCCAATCCGTATGTGGCAGCATCTAGAGGTTATGTGGATGAGGTTATCGAGCCAGCAGATACACGCAATCGTATCCTCCATGCATTGGAAGTATCTAAAGACAAGACAGTACACCGTCCTGATAAAAAACACGGAAACGAACCGTTTTAATCCCCAACAAATGACCTCATCAGAAATTACAACATTCAGGGTATTTATTGCGGAGTACAAAACCACCCTGACTACTAAGTTTAAAAACCGCAAGAAATGGTTTCCGCCCAACAAAAATCATATACTGTCGATCATCCCGGGAACAATCCTTGAAGTATTAGTCAGTGAACGGCAAAAGGTAAAAGCTGGCGAGACCCTCATGATTCTTGAAGCAATGAAAATGGCAAATAGGATAGTGATGCCCTTTGATGGAACCATAACAAAACTCCATGTAAAAACCGGAGATATTGTTCCAAAGCGTCACCTGATGATCGAGATAAAACAAGCTTAGATCTTTTTTTTCAAGCATTTAAATATTCACAGTGTAATTAATACACTTTTTTGTTTCATCGCTATTTATTTTCTAATTAATAATGTAACTTTCCATCCTTGCTTAGCAAGGATTTTTTTTGATCCCAATTTATGGAAAAACAAGTCCACCCTAATATTTCGGTCGATTGCGTCATTTTTGGATTTGATTTCAAAGAACTCAATGTAATTCTCGTTCAACGAGAACTGATAGATCCTATTTCAGGAGAAAAACTCATCAGTGATTATACTCTTGCAGGCAACCATGTTTACGTGGACGAACAACTTGATGCTGCGGCCCGTCGCGTTCTTTTCAACCTCACCGGACTTCATGATATTTTTCTAGAACAGTTCTTCACGTCAGGTGACCCGGATCGTTTGTCGAAACCAATGGATCAATTGTGGCTTAAATCCATTAATAAGAATCCAGCCGAACGCGTAGTTTCAGTGTGCTATTATTCACTGATTAATTCTACTTCTGTGACGATAGCAAAGAAGGACCGGATTGTATTATGGGCACCAATGAAGGAACTGAAAAATATGGCGCTTGCATTTGACCACGCGCAAATTCTGGAAAATGCCCTCCAGGCACTCCGCAATAAACTCAAACATGAACCTATCAGCTTTGAACTTCTTCCAGAAAAGTTCACATTAAGCCAACTACAACGTCTATATGAAGTTGTTTTTAATACGGAATTTGACAAGAGAAACTTCCGTAAAAAGGTAAACAAGATCAATTACATTGTTAAGCTGGAAGAAAAACAAGTGGGTGTATCACACAAACCCGCAACCTACTTTTCATTTGACCGCAAAATATACGAGGAGAGCAAATCAGAAATTCTCAATTTTTCCATATGAACATTTTTGTTAACTAAACGCCTGACATCATGAAACTTGCGACCATCGATATCCTCATTATTGTACTATACCTTGTGGCCATCGTAGTGATTGGTTTGTTGCTAAAGAAAAAAGCACAAAAGAACAAAAAGTCGTATTTGCTGGGTGGCAACCAAATGCCGTGGTACCTGCTCGGATTATCCAATGCCTCCGGAATGTTCGATATCTCCGGGACCGTATGGCTGGTGACCATTCTTTTTGTATATGGTGTAAAAAGCATCTGGCTTCCATGGTTGTGGCCTGTTTTTAACCAGCTCTTTCTTATGGTTTTCCTGTCGCAATGGCTCCGAAGATCCAATGTCACCACTGGGGCGGAATGGATTGGCACTCGTTTCGGTTATAAAAAGAGCGCTAAACTTTCGCATATTATAGTAGTGATTTTCGCCATTATCATGGGTCTTGGCTATCTCACCTACGGCTTTATTGGGCTGGGCAAATTCGTAATGATATTTATTCCATGGGAGTTTACCAGCCAGTTTCTTCCCTTTGATATACCGGCTGAATATGTGCCTCATTTCTATGGGATCATATTCACATCCTTTGCAGTCTTCTATTCCCTACTTGGAGGTATGATGAGCATTGTATGGGCAGATTTCATTCAGTACACTATTATGGCTATTTCCTCCATCGTTATTGCATTTATTGCTATGACGGCATTAAGTGAAAACCAACTCGTGGTGCCAGACGGATGGACATCTCCATTCTTTGGCTGGAACCTGGATATGGATTGGAGCAACATTATCTCCGAAGTAAATGTGAAAATAAAGGAGGATGGCTTTTCACTCTTTTCGATACTTTTTATGATGATGATCTTTAAAGGGGTCCTGGTAAGTTTGGCTGGGCCTGCTCCTACCTATGACATGCAAAAAATTCTTTCCACGAAGTCAGAACGGGAAGCGGCATTGATGAGTGGTTCGGTATCGGTAATTCTAATGCCTATCAGGTACCTTATGATCGCCGGCTTTGGCGTATTGGGTTTATTATATTATGACAAACTTAATCTGATGGTGGGTGACAGGCTGGATTTTGAACAGATTCTTCCTTCAGCCATTAACGAGTTCGTGCCGGTAGGTTTTCTCGGGTTACTGTTGGCCGGGTTATTGGCTGCGTTCATGTCTACTTTTGCCGGAACGCTCAATGCCGCACAGGCATACGTAGTCAACGACATTTACCTAAAATATATGAACCCGCAGGCCGATAATAATAAGATTAAAAATATCAACTATGTGGCGGGAATGATCCTGGTGATTTTCAGTATTGTGTTTGGCTTTTTCGCTAAAGATGTCAATGATGTATTGCAATGGATCGTAGGCGGATTATATGGCAGTTATGTGGCTGCGAATATGCTCAAGTGGTATTGGTGGCGGTTCAATGGCAACGGATTTTTCTGGGGAATGGTTGGCGGCCTCATCCCCGCGCTCACCTTCCGTTTCATATTTCCGGGAATTCTCGATACCTACACCTTCCCATTAATGCTCCTTGTGTCGGTTATTGCATGTCTTATCGGTGTGTACACCGCTCCGCCTGTGGAGGAAGACATTCTAAAAGCTTTCTATAAGAATGTTCGCCCTTGGGGTTTTTGGGGCCCGATACGAGACAAAGTAATGGCTGAGGATCCCACATTTGTTCCAAACAAAAATTTTGGTCGGGATATGTTCAATGTTTTTATAGGTATGATCTGGCAAACCGGACTCGTAGCATTACCAATATATGTGGTGCTCATGGACACCGTCCCAATTTTGATTACGCTTGCCATTACCGCAATCACTACATGGATACTTAAAGTGTCGTGGTTCGATAAATTACCAAAAGACCAACCAAGCTAACAACAATTAATAATTATGAAATTCGGATATTTCGATGACGCTCAACGCGAATACGTCATCACCACACCTCAGACCCCTTATCCCTGGATCAATTACCTGGGAAATCATGATTTCTTCTCCCTGATTTCCAACACCGCCGGAGGATATTCCTTTTATAAGGACGCCAAACTGCGCCGGATAACCAGGTACAGATATAACAATGTACCTGTCGATGACGGTGGAAAATACTTTTACATAAAGGATGGCGAGCAGGTATGGAGCCCGGGATGGAAACCTGTGAAAACAGCATTAGACAGTTATTCATGCCGCCATGGATTGGGGTATTCAATAATTAAAAGTGAAAAGAACTCGCTGGAAGCCGAAGTGACCTATTTTGTTCCGCTTGGGTTTACGGGAGAAATCCAGAAAGTCCGGCTTACGAATAAGGGACAAAAGCCAAAAAAGTTCAAGTTGTTTTCATTTACCGAATGGAACCTCTGGAATGCGCTGGAAGATATGACAAATTTCCAACGCAACTATTCTACCGGTGAAGTGGAGATCGATGGAAGCGTCTTATACCACAAAACAGAATACCGTGAGCGTAGAAATCATTTTGCGTTTTATTCAGTAAATGCCCAGCTAAGCGGATTCGATACTGACAGAGAATCATTCCTTGGGTTATACAATGGCTTCGACAGGCCTGATGTGGTCTTCAGTGGTCAGTCAAAAAATTCGGAGGCGCACGGGTGGTCACCGATTGCATCGCATTGCCTGGAAATAGAATTGATGCCAGGCACCGTCAAAGAACTTGTATTTATCCTAGGGTATGTGGAAAACCCGGAAAAAGAGAAGTTTGTAGCGCCTAAGGTCATTAATAAATCGAGAGCAAATGAAATGATCCGTCAATTCGTTAGTGCAGAGGCCGTGAATGCTGCGCTGGATAAATTGAAGAATTACTGGACAGATCTGCTGGGGGTTTATCAACTAGACAGCAATGATGAACGGCTCAACAGGATGGTGAATATATGGAATCCGTATCAGTGTATGATCACCTATAATTTTTCACGTAGCGCTTCCTTCTTCGAGTCCGGTATTGGCAGAGGAATGGGATTCCGCGACTCCAACCAGGACCTGATAGGATTCGTTCACATGGCGCCGGATCGTGCCAAAGAACGCATCATAGACATAGCTTCCACGCAGTTTGAAGATGGCGGTGCATATCACCAATACCAACCACTAACCAAGCGTGGCAACAACGAAATTGGCGGAAACTTCAATGACGATCCGCTTTGGCTCATTTTGTCAGTTTCAGAATATATTAAGGAAACAGGTGACTGGAGTATACTGGACACTTCAGTGCCATTTGACAATGATGAAAATAATAAGGCCTCACTATTCGAGCATCTGAAAAGGTCATTTTACCATGTGGTCAAAAACAAAGGTCCGCACGGACTACCACTTATAGGGCGCGCCGATTGGAACGATTGTCTTAATCTCAATTGTTTTTCCTCCAACCCCGATGAGTCGTTTCAAACGACAGAAAACAAAACCGGTGGAAAAGCGGAATCGGTATTCATTGCTGGAATGTTTGTATTATATGGCAATGAATTCGTCACGCTATGCAAAAAGACAGGCCGGGACGGTGAAGCAGGAAAGGCCCTTGAGGAAATTCAACTCATGGAAAACGTAGTAAAAACGCATGGATGGGATGGTGAATGGTATCTCCGCGCTTATGACTTTTTCGGTAGCAAAATCGGTAGTAAAGAAAACGCTGAGAGCCAGATTTTCATTGAACCACAGGGCTTCTGTGCCATGGCCGGAATCGGGCAGAAAGAAGGCTATCCTGAAAAAGCTTTGCAAGCCGTAAATGAACGGTTAGCATATAAATACGGGATCGTATTGAATAATCCGCCCTTTTCCAAATATCACATAGAACTCGGTGAAATTTCCAGCTACCCGGAAGGATACAAGGAAAACGCCGGCGTGTTTTGCCATAATAATCCATGGATCATGATTGCCGAAACCATAGTTGGTAATGGCGACAGGGCATTTGATTACTACAAGCGGATAGCGCCGGCATACCTTGAAGAGATCAGCGATTTGCACCGTACTGAGCCCTATGTGTATTCGCAAATGATCGCTGGAAAGGACGCATTTCGGCCAGGGGAAGCCAAAAACTCATGGCTAACTGGAACGGCCGCATGGAATTATTATGCTATAGCTCAGTTTATTTTAGGCATACGAACAGACTACGATGGACTTACCATCAACCCATGTATTCCTTCTGCAATGGATGGGTTTAAGGTTAGCCGCCGGTTCAGGGGCACTACCTATAACATCGAGATCAAAAATCCCGACCACCTGAGTAAAGGCGTAGCGGAATTGATTGTTGACGGCGAAAAAATATCAGGAACTACAATCCCCGTTTCGTCAAAGAAAGAGGTGTTTGTGGTTGTTGTGCTTGGTTGAAATTTCCAATAAAGTGCAAATACTGAGTGAATGATTTTTATGTAAATCAATTAAAATATAGATATTTCGAATTGACTGCTTTTGTATTTTTATAACTAATCATTTGCCTGCTATGGAAGTATTACAAAGTTTTGAACCACTGCTAAAAGTCTTCTGGTTTATCGCTATTCCAGCAAGCCTTATATTTATTATTCAAACAATCCTCACCTTCATTGGCGCCGACGCAACTGATAGGTTAGATGCCGACTTCGACAGTAACCTGGAAGGCGGTGATTCGACTTTCCAACTTTTCTCACTTAGAAATCTTGTAAATTTTTTATTGGGATTCAGTTGGGGTGGCATCTCATTTTATAACACTATCGAAAATAAGTCACTCCTTGTCATTGTGTCATTCGTGATTGGTGCATCGTTTATTTTTCTGTTTTTCGTAGTCATACAACAGTTGCAAAAACTCGCCGAAGATAATTCCTTCAGGATCGAAAAGACACTCAACAAAACTGCCGAAGTTTACCTTACTATTCCAGAAAAGAAGTCGGGCCAGGGCAAAATTCTGGTGAGTGTCAACGGCGCCTTTCATGAATTACCGGCCATGACTGAGAATGAAAAAATCCCATCAAATACCTTGGTGAAAATCGTAAAATTCGAAAACAACAATATTCCAATCGTCGAAAAAATTTAATCATATGGAAATGTCTCCTGTATTTATTATTGTCGTAGCAGCCATCGTGCTGTTCGTCACCATATCAGTTCTTGTATCGCGGTACAAACGGTGCCCGTCCGATAAAATCCTGGTTATTTACGGCCGAACCGGTGGCACTTCCGCCAAATGCGTGCATGGTGGTGGCGCATTTATCTGGCCGGTCATTCAGGACTATGCCTTTCTAGATTTAAAACCATTATCCATAGAAGCAAATCTGACGAATGCCCTGAGTCGTCAAAACATCAGGGTTGATGTTCCTTGTCGGTTCACCATTGCGATTTCCACAGAGTCAGACAGTATGAACGCTGCTGCGGAAAGATTACTCGGTTTAACAGCAGAACAAATCCAGGAATTGGCCAAAGACATTCTTTTCGGCCAATTGCGTCTGGTCATTGCCACCATGACCATCGAGGAGATAAACTCTGACCGGGACAAATTCCTCGATAACATTTCCAAAAACGTGGACAGCGAACTCAAGAAAATAGGTCTAAAACTTATCAATGTCAACGTGACGGACATTAAAGATGAGTCTGGATATATCGAGGCTCTTGGAAAAGAAGCTGCTGCAAAAGCCATTAATGAAGCAAAAATCAGCGTCGCTGAACAGGAGAAAATTGGTGAAACCGGGAAGGCTCTCGCTGACCGGGAAAAAGACACCCAGATTGCAGAGACCCATCGTGACCGGGATGTGAAAATAGCTGTTACAGAAAAAGACAGAGAAGTCAGTATTGCTTCAGCGAGAAAAGATGAAGCCATTGGTAAAGCTGAAGCTGAACGTGATACGCGTGTGAAAACATCAGAGGCTAACGCCGTCGCTATCAAGGGTGAAAACGAAGCCAAAATTGCTATTGCACAATCGGAAGCTAACCGGCGGGAAAAGGAAGCAGAAGCATTGCGTATCGCTTTGGCGTCTGAGAAAGTTCAGGAAGCAAAAGCCCTTGAAGAAGCCTATCTCGCTGAACAAAAAGCAGAAACAGCCCGCGCTGACCGTGAACGTTCGACCCAAAATGCCAATATCGTGGTGCCTGCCGAAATCGCCAAACAGAAGGCGATTATCGATGCCCAGGCAGAAGCCGAGAGAATCAGGGTTCAGGCGAAAGGTGAGGCAGATGCTATTTTCGCCAAGATGGAAGCAGAAGCAAAGGGTTTGTTTGAAATCCTGACCAAACAAGCAGATGGCTATAGAGAAGTCGTCGCAGCCGCCGGGGGTGATCCTACGAAAGCCTTCCAACTATTGCTGATCGAAAAACTTCCTGAATTAGTAAAAACCCAGGTGGAAGCTGTTAAGAATATCAAGATTGATAAAATCACTGTCTGGGATTCCGGCGCTGCTGAAAATGGCAATAATTCCACGGCTAATTTTGTAGCCGGTATGATGAAAACAGTGCCTCCGCTGAACGATCTCTTCAATATGGCCGGCTTGAACCTGCCAACTTATCTGAAGGGTACAGAACCTGAAAAAGAAGGTGACATTGCCGAAGAAAAAAAGAGTAAGCGGGAGAATAAATCGTAATAGTCATTTGTGGTTTTAATAGTGGCAGTTTGTCCATTGACGGACAATATTCACCTATTTTATTGCTAAACGACATAATCCTGCCGCACCACGATTGTCACCGTATTGTCATTGTGTACCACATAACCTTGTTCGTAGCAGAAATAATAGGTTTTCTCCGTCTTGGTTCGATAAACGTTGGTAAAGAAATTGAAATTGAAGCCCTGTTCCTGCAATTTGATTTTAGGAATTGTGGTTTTTCCATTAGGATTTAAATCCGCCAAAATCTTACGATTTTTACGCAATACCCGGTTCACATTGCGCATATAATTTGTTGAATCCGAATTTTCACGGTTATAATAGGTAGTACGACACTGGTCGGAACAGAACTTTTTATCACTGCGC
>JBGSYX010000468.1:0-8705 GCA_041750735.1 Cyclobacteriaceae bacterium | reverse complement strand
CATGGATGAACCTCGACGTGAGTCCTGATGGGAAAACCATTGTTTTTGATCTGCTGGGAGATATTTATTCACTGCCTGTTGCCGGCGGAGATGCCAAATTATTGCGTGAAGGCCATGCTTTCGAAATTCAGCCGCGCTTTAGCCCTGACGGAAAGAAGATTGCATTTACAAGCGATGCGGGAGGCGGGGATAATATCTGGATTATGGATATTAATGGTGAAAATGCCAGGCAACTCACCAATGAATCATTCCGACTCCTTAATAATCCAGTCTGGGCTCCGGATGGCCAATATATCGTCGCAAGAAAACACTTCACTTCCGAGCGTTCGCTGGGCGCGGGTGAAATGTGGCTGTATCATATTGGTGGCGGTGAAGGTGTGCAACTTACCAAGCGAAAAAATGATCAACAGGATGCCGGCGAGCCTTGGGTAAGCCCCGATGGCAGGTATGTGTATTTTAGTGAGGATGTGGCGGGTGGAGGCTTTTTTCAGTACAACAAAGACCCAAATAGCCAGATTTATGTGATTCGCCGATACGACCGTGAAAAAGGAAGCGTAGAAAATGTGATTCAGGGACCAGGCGGAGCAGTTCGTCCACAGATTTCTCCAGATGGAAAAAAGCTGGCATTTGTACGGCGTGTCCGCACTAAATCTGTCTTGTATATCCACGAGTTGGCCACCGGCATACAAGCGCCGGTTTATGATAAACTATCCAAAGACCAACAGGAAGTCTGGGCAATTTTTGGCGTTTACCCGAATTACAATTGGCTCCCTGATAATAAGCACATAGTCGTCTGGGCAGGAGGCAAAATCATGAATGTGAATACCGAGGATGGATCAGCCATGGAGATTCCTTTTAAAGCCAAGGCATCCCATAAAATCACGAATGCCATTCAATTTAAGGTAAACCCTGCACCTGAGTCTTTCCAGGCACGTGTCATACGTAATGCGAAGACATCCCCTGATGGAAAAACAATGGTTTTTAACGCTGCCGGTTATCTATGGATCAAAAACATGCCTGATGGCAAACCAAAAAGACTGACAAGTGGTGTTGACCTGGAGTTTGATCCCTCTTATGCACCAGATGGAAATTCCATCATTTTTGTTACCTGGAATGACGAAACCAAAGGAGCTATTTGTTCTGTTCCGATAAAAGGAGGCTCTATCACGAAGCTGACACCTGAGAAAGGAATGTATCGGACCCCTTCATATTCACCGGATGGTTCAAAAATTGTTTTTCGCAAGGAAGGCGGTAACAGCGCCATGGGGTTTACGTATGCCGTGAATCCCGGGATTTATACCATGAAAGCCGCTGGAGGTACTGGCACTTTTATAATTAAAGAAGGTGAAAATCCGGTGTTTAACGTTAAAGGTGATAGAATTTTCTTCCTGAACGACGACAATCTTGACAAGACCTATTGTAGCGTGGACCTTTCCGGTCATGACAAAAAAGTACATTTTCATTCTAAATACGCCAATCAATTTTCACTCAGTCCCGACAATAAATGGCTGGCATTTGGGGAGCTTTACTATGTATATGTGATACCATTTGCAGCCCACGGCCAGGTTTTCGAACTCAGCGGTGATCTGAAAACAGTACCCATTGCCAAAGTCTCCGATGAAGCCGGAACCAACCTCCACTGGTCAGCCAGCGGGCAGAAAGTTTACTGGACACTGGGGGCAAATCATTATGCTGCAGAATTAAACAATTGCTTCCCCTTTCTGAGTGGCTCATCCGACAGCACCGGCACTATTCCAAAAACTATTACAGATACCGGATTAACATTGCCTACCGACAGGCCCAAGGGCAAAATCGCCATTAGCGGAGCTACCATAATTACTATGAAAGGTGACGAAGTCATTGAAAATGGTACTGTAATCATCGAGAATAATAAAATCACTGCCGTCGGTCCCGCGGGTCAGACTGCCATACCGCAGGATGCGTTGCAGGTAGACGCAGGAGGGAAGGTGGTGATGCCGGGAATTATCGACACACACGCCCACCTCAACGCATTTCGGCTTGGGATGAGTCCGCAAAAGGATTGGCCCTACTACGCTAATCTCGCTTATGGCATTACAGCCACACACGACCCTTCAACCACAACCGAAATGGCGCTGTCGCAATCGGAAATGGTGAAAGCCGGCAATATGGTTGGCCCGAGGATATTTTCAACGGGCACCATTCTTTATGGCGCTGAGGGTGATTTCAAAGCAGTAATCAACAACTACGAAGATGCAAAGTTCTCCATAGCAAGGACAAAGGCCTATGGCGCATTCAGCGTAAAAAGCTACAACCAGCCCCGCCGCGAACAGCGTCAGCAGGTGATCAAAGCTGCCAGAGACCTCGGCATTATGGTATATCCGGAAGGCGGTTCTACATTCTTCCACAACATGACGATGATTCTCGACGGACATACCAGCATCGAGCACAATGTGCCGATTGCTCCGTTTTACAACGATGTCATTCGACTCTGGGCAGCCAGTAAAACTGCCAATACCCCAACACTTATTGTGAACTATGGCGGACTAAACGGGGAATATTATTGGTATCAGACGACCAATGTGTGGGAAGAACAAAAACTTTTGAAATACACCCCCCGATCAGTTATAGACAGTCGTGCCAGGCACCGAACTATGGCACCTATGGAAGAATATGAAAACGGCCATATCCTCACGTCGCAGTCATGCAAGAAGCTGGTTGATGCAGGAGTCCATGTATGTGTAGGCGGCCACGGGCAGCTCCAGGGACTGGGCGTGTTATGGGAAATGTGGAACCTGTCGCAGGGCGGCATGACCAATATGGAGGTACTCAGAGCAGCCACGATCCATGGCGCTGAATATATTGGAATGGAGCAGTCCCTTGGCTCTATCGAGGTTGGTAAACTGGCAGATCTTATCATTCTGGAAAAAAATCCAGTGGAGGATATTCATAATATTAATTCCGTGCTTTATACAATCGTGAACGGAAGAATGTACGATACTGATACCATGGATGAAGTGGGAAATTACAATAAACCCAGGAGCAAATTTTTCTGGGAGCAAGAAGGATACAACAATAATTTTGAATGGCATGCCGAAACGCACAGCTTCACCGGCATAGGTTGCAGTTGCAGCCAATGATGAAAGCGCAACGCATTTTCATGGAATATTCTTAACTTGCGTCACTTTTTATTTGAAATACAGCAGTAGGTTGATCTTTATTTCTGATTTTGTATGATGACGTTGGTAAAGGAATTAAACGAAAAGCTCTCAAAATCCGGGGCAGAAGCTATTCTCAGCTATTTTCTCAAAGCGTATAAAGGAAAGATTGTTTTCGGAACAAGTTTAGGCGCAGAAGACCAGGTGATCACGGACATGATTTCCCGGATCGACAAGTCCGCAAAGATATTCACTTTGGATACGGGAAGGGTGTTTCCCGAGACCTACGAAACGCTACACAACACCAATAAGCACTATGGCATCAACATCGAAGTGTACTTTCCAAATTCCGAAAGTGTTGAACGGATGGTAAATGGCCATGGGATAAACCTCTTTTACGACAGTATACAAAACCGGAGAATGTGCTGCCAAATTCGGAAAATAGAACCCCTGATGCGCGCTATGACAGGAGCGGGAATCTGGATCACGGGGATTCGCAGGGAACAATCCGTAACCCGTATACTCACCGATATAGTAGAATACGATGAGTCGAACAAAATCATCAAGGTGAATCCGTTGGTTGATTGGAGTGAAGAGGATGTCTGGAATTACATCCAGGAATTCAATGTGCCTTACAATGAGTTGCACGATAGCGGATTTCCAAGCATTGGATGTCAGCCATGCACACGGGCGATTAAAGCCGGTGAAGATGTCCGTGCCGGCCGGTGGTGGTGGGAAAACCCAGAGCATAAGGAGTGCGGATTACACAAGCGTGAAAATGGTCAGGCGGCTGTTTAAGGCTTTAGCGACGCATTTTTTTTGATTTTACTTTTTAACCCTAACTATATGAAAAAGCTTTTTCTGACACTTTTCATTCTCGGCACCTTTCATGGATTGTTCTCGCAAACATTTGAAGTACCAAAAAATTTCAACCCAAAGACTGCTGAAGATTACGCGCCTTTCGAGGCAGATGTGATTAAAGGTGTGGATTGGATAATGTCCATGCCTTATGTTCTTGAAAAACAGAAGAGGGACCAAGTCAATGCCTTCCTGTTGAAATGGATTACAGGCAGCCCCAATGTGCATATCGATATAAAACCGGAGATAGTTACGTTCTTGGGCGGTACTCCTGACCTCCTGATGATCTTTATGGGCGGTTGGACAAAATATTCACTCGAAACAGGAAAGCTGGATGACAAGGAGGGTGGAAGTCTGGATGGCATCAACGCTGTGATAGATTTTTATAATACCAACAAACAATCCTTGCCAAAGGATAAAAACGTAGAAAAATACATCAAGATGAAGGAAAAGGGTGAACTGGAAGACTATGTGAAAAACAATGTCTGATATTTTCGTTCAGTACCCAGTTCAACAATTCGCTGAAGACCTCCTGGATTTATTTTAATTCCTTCCTCAATATTTTCCCGATATTCGATTTTGGCAGTTCGGTTCGAAAGACGATATACCGTGGTATTTTATAAGGTGTAAGTTCCTTTTTGCAGTACGCCCTCATCTCCTCTTCTGTCAGTGACTGATCCTTTTTTATGATGAATGCCATTGGGGTTTCAGTGGTTTTTTCATCCGGCACTCCCTTCACTCCTACTTCTAGTACTTTTGGATGGCGAGCGATTACATCTTCAATTTCTTTGGGATACACATTGAATCCCGACACGTTGATCATCTCCTTCTTGCGGTCAACGATATGAAAAAATCCTTCATCATCCATGCGGGCGATGTCACCTGTGCGCAGGTATTCACCAAAAAACACATCTCTGGTTTCGGCCTCATTTTTCCAATAACCCTTCATCACCTGGGGACCTTTAACACACAATTCACCATCCGTATTGGCGGGAAGTTCACCGCCAAGTTCATCGCAAATGATCACATCAGTACCAGATAATGGAATGCCAATAGTTCCTACCCGTTCCACGCCATCGAAGGGGTGAATGCACACTACCGGCGAACACTCCGTAAGTCCATATCCCTCCATCAGCATCACACCAGTGAGTTTTTTCCAGCGCTCAGCAACGGGTTTCAACACGGCCATACCACCGCCAATGCTCAGTTTCAATTTGCTGAAATCGATTTTCTCAAAATCCGGATGATTCATCATGCCATTGAACAATGTATTAACACCCGTAAGTAGGGTAATGGGCTTTTTGCGCAATTCAGCCAGAAAGGCCGGCATATCCCTGGGGTTGGTGATAAGAATGTTTTCTGCCCCGATCATGAAAAAAGTAATGAAATTGACCGTCATCGCAAAGATATGGTAAAGAGGCAACGGGGTGACCACGATTTCCTTGCCGTCAATCAGCATGCTTTTCAGCCAAATCCGGTGTTGAGCAGCATTGGCCAATATATTGCCGTGTGTCAGGATAGCTCCCTTGCTGGTTCCGGTAGTGCCTCCGGTGTATTGGAGAAAGGCGATATCATCCGTCGACACGTGAGGCAACGTCGCCCTCGAATGCTGGCTTTTGAGTGCTTTTTTCAGCGGGATTGCGTTAGGAAGGCGATATGCAGGTACCATTTTTTTTACATATTTCACCACCAAATTGGTGATTCCTCCTTTTACAGCGCCCAGCATGTCACCAATGTGGCTTACGATGATGAATTCAAGTGAAGGCAATTGTGGTAGAATTTCCTCCAACCTCGAAGCAAAATTGGATAGAATGACGATGGCCCTAATGCCGGAATCCCTAAACTGAAACTCCATCTCCCGCGATGTGTATAGCGGATTGGTATTGACGATAACAAGTCCGGCCTTCAATGCGCCGATTGTGCAAACCGGAAATTGAAGCAAGTTGGGCATTTGTATGGCGATGCGGTCACCTTTCTTCATCCCCAGATTATCGATGAGAAAATGTGCAAATCTTGAGGCAAGTTCATCGATCTCCGAAAATGTAAGCGACACGCCCATATTTGTGAATGCAATATTGGAGGAAAATCGCTTGCAGGTGTCTTCAAATAATTCAGGAAGCGAGTTGTATTCTGAAGCAATGAGTTCGGCGGGCACCCCCTTTTCGTAATGTCTCAGCCAAGGTCTGGGTTTCATATTTGGGCTCTGTAAAATGTAAAGTAAAGATAGGGATCGATTTGAAGAATAGAAGAAGATTGTTTGTTATGAAGAGCTTCTTCAACCAGTCCAACTCTCAGTATATTCAATGATGCATCATTCGATATACCCCCAATTTTTTAGTTTTTTGAAAATCTCCAGGCAAATCCAGGCATCTGTAGCAGCGTAGCGTACTTGTTGCTCTGTGAGTACAGGATTTTCCCAGTTTGAAATCTGCTGGCTTTTGGAAATCCGGAAACCAAGTAGCAAGCCGGAAAGGTTTCTGGCGCCGATGTTCTCTATGCCAAGTTGTGGAGCAATCTTATTCAGATCATGAAAAGACCGTGGAATGAATTTTCTGCGCTTATTCAGGGCTATCAGGTCGTCATCGAGCGCAATGCCGATTTTGAGTATGTTTTCGTTGGATAGAAATCTTGCCAGGGCGTTGGTGATGCCGGTCTGATGGATGCGCATCAAGTATACTTTTTCTGGTGTGGCTACCTGTACCAGGGCTACGTGGTGAAACTGCCCTTTAAGAAACATAGGTTTTGTTTCTGTGTCAAAGCCAACCGTATGGTGCTTTTCGATTTCATCTATTGCACGGGCGATTTGTTTTTCATCGGCGGCAATAACCGCTTTTCCTTCGAATCTGAACAAAGGGAGGGCGTTTAGCTCGTCCTTAGTAATACGCTTTTCTATCATCAATCCAATTCCTCATCGGGCGCCACTTCACTCTTCTTCAGCCTGGCAATCTTGATATTTGCATAAGCGAAAAAAATCGTCATCAGCGGACTTATTATATTAAAAAAACTATAGGGCAAATAGGCAAATGTGGAAACACCCAATACCCTGGATTGGGTGGCGCCGCAGGTGTTCCATGGCACCAGTACGGAAGTTACAGTGCCCGAATCTTCCAGTGTACGGCTCAGGTTTTCTGGCGCCAAACCGCGCTCCCGGTAGATTCGCTCGTACATTTTGCCTGGGACTACTATAGAAAGATATTGATCCGAAGCCGTTACATTCACAAATAAACAGGTTGAAACCGTAGAAGCAACCAGCGATCCGGTAGAATGGGCCACGCTAATAATCACCTCAGTGATACGCTTCAACATACCTGCGGCATCCATTACACCACCAAAAATCATAGCGCTGATGATCAGCCATACTGTGCTCAGCATTCCGGCCATCCCGCTGGTTGTCAGTAATTCATCCACAATATTTTGTCCGGTAACGATACTCACATTGGTATACATCGCCCTCATGCAGGCGATATATCCTGACTTCAGCGGGTCTCCTGTGACACCAGAAATTTCATTGAATAAATGAGGCTGAAAGATAATAGCACACACTACCCCAAATAAAGAGCCTGCCAAAAGTGCCGGAATTGCAGGCATTTTTTTAACGATAAGTACCACGACAATTATGGGTACTACAAACAGCCAGGGTGTAATATGGAATGTTTCCTGCAACGCCTGAAGTATCGGCTGAATATCCTGAATCGCGGTATCGGAAGACCGATTGAACCCGAGTACCAGGTAAATGATCAGTGTAAGGGTCATGCTTGGTACGGTGGTATAAGACATATACTTTATATGGGTAAACAAATCCGTGCCAGCCATAGCGGGAGCAAGGTTTGTGGTGTCAGAAAGTGGCGACATCTTATCCCCGAAATACGCGCCGGAAATGATCGCCCCTCCTATCATACCTTCAGGAACACCGAGCGCCTTTCCAACACCAATGAGCGCAAGGCCTACAGTAGCCACCGTAGTCCATGAACTTCCCGTTGCTACGGAAACAAGCGCACAAACGATACATGCAGCGAAAAGCAATATGGTGGGATTTAGAATTTTCAAGCCATAAAAAATCATGGCAGGGACAATTCCGCTGATCATCCAGGTGCCGGCTAACGAACCAATGAGCAGCAAAATGATAATCGACGGCATGGAAGCATTGATGCTTTGGAGCATCCCTTTGTGTATGCTCTTCCAACTGACACCCAATCGTATGGCAATTATGCCGGCAATAGCCGCAGAAACCATTAGGATTATCTGGTTTGAACCATCAAGAACAGCATCGCCGAAAATGGTAACATTCAGACTTAGCAAAACGATCAGAAACGTAATCGGAAGAAGGGCTTGTGCCAGGCTGGGCCTGCGGGAGTTTTCAGCCATAAAATAGTCTCGGAATGAAAATAAAGGCCCTAAGATAAGAAAATGAATTAAAAATATGCCAAATTCCCATGATACTGCACTTTGATCAGCAACACCGATTAACTGGCCAAGCAAAATACTTTCCGACTTAAACTAAATCCCAATGAATACCGGATACTGGATAAAAAAAGCGGAAACTTCATCCCTGTATCTCCGTCTTTTAAATTTTAACCTGAATCGCGTGGTGCCGTTCAACAAGCCGCATGGTATTCGCATTGTGGCCATACGCGATGGCTACATAAAGGTGAAGATGCCCTGGAAAAAAGCCAATTTTAACCACATCAAAGGAATTCATGCCTGCGCCCT
>JBGSYX010000467.1:0-10963 GCA_041750735.1 Cyclobacteriaceae bacterium | reverse complement strand
CACAATGAATTATTTATCAATAATGGTGATCTCACCTTTTCAGAAAAATCAAAGGAATACGGGCTCGATGTACTTGGACTTTCCATCCACGCAGCATTTTTCGACTACGACCGCGACGGCGATCTCGATTGTTACCTGCTGAATAATTCCATGGTCTCCGAAACGAATATATTTCCGGAAAAAGACAGTCGGAAAATTTTAGATGAGCAAGGGGCGAATATGCTCTTGCGAAATGATGATGGACATTTTACGAATGTCACACGTGATGCGGGCCTATATAGCAGCGCCATCGGTTTTGGGTTGGGGGTGGCTGTCTCAGACATCAACAATGACGGATGGCCTGATATGTATATCTCCAACGATTTCTTCGAGCGTGATTATCTCTATATAAATAAAGGCGACGGCACTTTCTCTGAAGAACTTGAACAACACATTATGGAAACCAGTATGGGCGCTATGGGCGCCGATATTGCCGATCTGAACAATGATGGATTTATGGAGATTTATTCAACCGAAATGACTGCCGAAGGTAATAAACGCCAAAAATCCAAGACGGTTTACCAATCGTGGGACAGCTACCGGCAAAATCTGGAGAACGGATACTACCATCAATTCGCCAGGAACACCCTGCAACTCAATAATGCCAATGGCACTTTCAGCGAAATTGGCCGCTATGCGGGCGTCAGCGAAACGGACTGGAGTTGGGGCGCCCTGATTTTTGACATGGACATGGATGGATATAAGGACATTTTTGTTGCCAATGGTATATACAAGGATTTACTCGATCGGGATTTTCTGGAGTTCACCTCCAATCCGGGAAACGTACGTGGTATCTTGAAACAATCGGATGAAGGAATCGGTGCATTGGTGGAGAAAATACCCTCTGAAGCGGTTTCCAATTATGCCTTCATCAATAATCGCAACCTTACGTTTTCCAATCGATCAGACTCGCTTGGCCTGTCAGCACCCGGCTTTTCCAACGGAGCTGCCTATGGTGATCTGGACAATGACGGCGATCTGGATCTGGTCATTAACAACATCAATATGGCTCCTTTTCTTTACAAAAATGAGTCCTTATCCATGAACCAGAACCATTTTCTAACTGTCGTTTTGAAAGGGGACAACGCAAATACCGCTTCCATTGGGAGCAAAGTGACTTTATTTGCCGGCTCAGAACAAATAGTCCAGGAGAATTATCCGAATCGTGGCTTCATGGCGTCTGTTGATCCAAGGTTGAATTTCGGCTTGGGAAACCGCACTACGATTGATTCCATGATGATCGATTGGCCGGATGGATTATCAAGCATTTCCAGGAATATTTCCGTTGACACCCTGCTTACCATCAGCCGGAAAGAAATGCGGCTCTATATCAGGAATGTTATATCGAAGCCAACACCGTTTTTTTCATTAGCAACGAATAAGGATTTACCGGATGTAGCACATAAGGAAAACGATTTTAACGATTTCGATCGGTACAGGCTACTGTTTCAAATGATATCCAATGAGGGGCCGGGTATCGCCATTGCGGATGTAAACGGCGATGGACTGGATGACTTCTACCTTTGCGGAGCGAAAGATTCACCTGGAATAATGATGATACAAAAGGCAGGAAAGTTCTTAACCACCAACGAAAAGTTATTTGAAAGCGAGAAACTTTCGGAGGAGACCGATTGCGTATTTTTTGATGCTGACGGCGATGGTGATCCGGATCTTTATGTCGCTTGCGGAAGCATCGAATTTCCATCGAGTAGTACCGCCCTTGTTGATAAGTTATACATTAATGATGGAAGCGGGAATTTCAAAAAATCCGAACAGATCCTACCGTCCTTTACTTTCGAATCGACATCATGCGTCCGACCAGCCGATGTTGATCAGGATGGAGATTTAGATTTGTTTGTGGGTGTTCGATGCAAACCTTTTGAATATGGCGTGCCCGCTGATAGCTATTTATTGATCAACGATGGGTACGGAAAATTCACCGATGCGACATCCACCGTGGCGCCAGGTCTCCGGAAACTTGGAAATGTCACCGATGCACAATGGGCCGATGTAGACAACGACGGCGACTTAGATTTGATGATTGCAGGCGAGTGGATGCCTCTAACACTGTTCATGAACGAAAATGGCAAATTATCCATAGTAGGCGGATCAACGGGGCTTGAGAATTCGAATGGCTGGTGGAATGTTTTAAAAGCCGCAGACCTCGATAATGACGGTGATATGGATTTTGTCGCCGGAAACCACGGATTGAATTCCGGGTTTAAAGCCTCTCACGATCGGCCCGTTTCCATGTATGTGAATGATTTCGACATGAATGGGTCAATCGAGCAAATCATCACCAGGTTTTATGATAATGTCGAATATCCAATGGCCATGCGGCATGATTTGCTGGCGCAATTACCATCGCTGGCATCACGGATTCCATCCTTCGCTGCGTATGGTGAAATGACCCTCGACAGTCTATTTGATCCGCGAATAGTAGAGAAATCCATCATACATCGTGTGTTCAGACTGGAATCTTCCGTAATTTTGAACCGCGGAAATGGCACATTTAACATAATTCCATTACCGGTAGAAGGCCAGTTAACTCCAGTTTATGCAATTCTTGTAAAAGATTGGAACGGTGATAATTTAAAGGATATTCTTCTTGGAGGTAACAATACACGATCTAAGCCTGAAGCGGGAATGAATTGTGCGGGCTATGGCCTTTTTCTGAAAGGTATCGGTGGTGGAAAGTTTGAATCTGTCAGTTCTTTGGAATCAGGCATCAATCTGAAAGGGAAGATTCGTGATTTTGGTGTTATGGAAATCAATGGTAAAAGGATAGTAATTGTGGCAAAGAACAACGCAGCAGTGGAATATTTAAAAGTAAATCAATAATGAGGAACAACTATATTTTTCTTTCGATATGTGTAGTAGCGTTTTTATCCCTGGCTAATTGCAGCGAAAAGGCAAGGTATGACCGAATGGTTAAGACAGGTCTTGAGAGCGGCGAAAGACACGACACCCTGTTTCTTGGTCTATGGCTGGGGATGACATCTGAGGAGTTTTATAAGAAATGTTGGGACCTGAATAAAGAAGGTGTCGTGAGGCAAGGGGATGGGAATACTTCTGTACTATACAAAATGGGGGATGAACTTAAAGCCACGGTCAACGTGAATTTTTTCCCGGAGTTTTACAACGACAAAATCTACCAGATGCCGGTAACCTTTCAATATGAAGCCTGGGCGCCCTGGAACCAGGAATTTTCAGGAGATACACTCCATCATGAATTACTAGGTGTTTTTGAGCGTTGGTATGGAACGGGTTTTATGGAGGTAGAAAAAAAGGACAATGCAGGCAAAGCCTACGTAAAAGTAGATGGCAACAGACGCATCAGCCTTTATAAGGGAATGAATGCCGATGGCATAGTTTGGGCCTTGTACACCGACATGTCGGTGGATGAGGAGGTAAAGGCGGCAAAATCAAAGGATAAAAAGTGAGGCGGAATATTTTTTTATTTCATGGGATCGTCTTTGTTCTCCTGGCGTTTCATGGATGTAACACCAAGCCGGAGGAGCAAAATAAGCTTTTCAGCCAGTTAGACAGCGAGACTACCGGCGTCAATTTTGTCAATCAACTCGATTTCCAGGGAAAGTTCAATATTTATACTTACCGCAATTTTTATAATGGTGGTGGCGTAGGAATAGCCGATATCAACAACGATGGCCTACCCGATATTTATTTCATCGCCAACATGGAAAAAAACCATCTTTATCTGAATAAGGGCGACTTTAATTTCGAAGATATCACAGAAAGTAGCGGTACAGGTGGCACAAGAGGTTGGTCAACCGGGGTCAGCATGGCTGATGTGAACGGAGACGGATGGATTGATATTTACGTATGCAACTCCGGAGACATCGAAGGTGATGACAAGCGCAATGAACTGTTTATCAATAACGGTGACCTCACATTCACGGAACGCGCCGCTGAATTTGGACTGGACGATCCGGGGTTTTCCATTCACGGCGCTTTTTTCGATTATGACAGGGACGGTGACCTGGATTTTTACCTGGCGAATAATTCCTATAAAGCCATTGGCAGTTTCGACCTGCGGAAAAACCTTCGTACCGAGCGCGACAGCCTTGGCGGGGACAGGCTTTTCAGAAATGACAACAACCGGTTCTCCGATATAAGTGAAGAGGCGGGTATTTACGGCAGCGTCATAGGCTTCACGCTTGGTGTCACTGTCGGTGATGTGAACCTGGACGGATGGCAGGATATTTTTATTTCCACGGATTTTTTCGAGCGGGACTATCTGTACATCAACCAGCAGGATGGCACGTTCAAAGAATGTCTTATTGAGCAAATGCGCTCGATTAGCGCTGCCAGCATGGGCGCTGATATCGGCGATATAAACAATGATATATATCCGGATTTGTTCGTCACCGATATGCTGCCGCAATCAGATGCGCGAATGAAAACCGTGACAACCTTCGAAAGTTGGGATGTGTATAAGGAAAATCAAGAGAATGACTATTACCATCAGTTTACCCGAAACATGCTTCAACTCAATAATGGTAACGGAACATTTACGGAAGTTGGCAGAATGCTCGGAATTCAGTCTACAGACTGGAGCTGGGGTGCGCTGATATTTGATATGGACAATGACGGCTTAAAAGATTTATTTGTAGCCAACGGCATCTTTCAGGACCTCACAGATCAGGATTACCTCCAATACTTCACTAATAGGGAAGTCGTAAAAACGATCGTCACAGGTAAGGATGTTGATTATAAGAAGTTAATTGGAGCGATTCCATCGCAGAAACTGTCCAATTTCGCCTTCCAGAATCAGTCAGGCTACAACTTCATCAATAAAGCGCATGAATGGGGCCTTGACGATCCATCTTTTTCTAACGGATCAGCCTACGGTGACCTCGACAACGATGGTGACTACGACCTGGTGGTGAATAACGTAAACATGAAAGCCTTTGTCTTCCGCAATGAAAGCGATAAGCTGGATTCAGCTAATAGCTGGCTCAAGGTTAAATTGATTGGTACAGGGGGAAACACGTTTGCCATTGGTGCACGAGTCATTGCGAAAGCAAATGGAGAAAATATCGCCATAGAACAAATGCCCACACGCGGATACCAGTCAACCATGGATCACACAATCAATATTGGCCTCGGGAAAATTCCCGTCCTGGATTCTCTGATTGTCATCTGGCCCGATGGAAGGATGACTTTGCAACTGAACGTCGCTGCAAACCAGGCCATAGAACTGAAAAACGATCAGGCTGGTGATGCTTTTTCTTTTTTACCTAAAACTCCTGAACCATTATTTATTGCTGATGCGCGTTCAGAAAAGGCCATCGACTACCGTCATATAGAAAATGAATATTCCGATTTTGCCCGTGACAAGTTATTATTTCATATGATCAGCACGGAAGGTCCAGCCATGTGTGTTGGCGATGTGAATGGTGACGGGTTGGAAGACATCTTTGCCGGTGGCGCCAAGGACGCAGCTGGAAGCCTTTTTTTGCAGGATAAAAAAGGAGGATTCAATAAATCAAATCAAAAAGTATTTGAGGTTGATGCACTCTGCGAAGATGTCGATGCACGGTTTTTTGACGCAGACAACGATTCCGACCTCGATTTATATGTTGTGAGCGGGAGCAATGAATTACCGAATAGCTCCACCGGATTGATCGATCGCCTGTATTTCAATGATGGTAAAGGGAATTTTACGAAGTCAGATCAGATATTGCCATCATTCAATTTTGAAAGTACTTCGTGTGTCCGTCCATGCGATTTTGACCGCGATGGCGACCTGGATTTATTTGTCGGAGGACGGAGTAAGCCTTTTTTCTATGGCTTGGCCGCTGATGGATTTATACTGGAAAATGACGGTAAAGGTAAATACACGGATGTCACCACTAAGGTAGCGCAAGGCTTAAAACAGGTAGGAATGATCACGGATGCTGCCTGGGCTGACATAGACACAGATGGCGATCAGGATCTGATACTTGTCGGTGAATGGATGCCGATCACTATTTTCATAAACGAAAAAGGCAATTTGACCAATAAGACAAAAGAGTTCGGGCTGGATAAATCCACCGGCTGGTGGACGAGCCTGGCCGCTGCCGACCTTGACAAAGACGGAGATATTGATTTGGTTGGTGGTAACCATGGAATAAACACGGTTTTCAAGGGGACAGAATCCGAACCTGTGACCATGTATGTCAACGATTTCGACCTGAATGGTTCTGTGGAGCAGGTGCTGTGCGTTTATAAAAATGGTATTTCCTATCCTCACATCCTGAAACACGACCTGGTTCGGCAATTGCCCGGGCTTTCTGCCAAATACATGAATTATAAAAGGTTTATAAACCAAACCATTGATAGCATTTTCACTCCATCACAACTGGAAAATGCGAGTATTCTCCAGGCAAGCCAATTGAAAACCTCCTTAGTAATAAACCAGGGCAACGGCCGCTTTATCGTAGAACCACTTCCGCCTGAAGCCCAGGTGAGTCCGGTATATGCAATTTTAGTCGATGATTTCGACGGCGATGGCATTTCCGACATACTTTTCGGCGGTAACCTATATAATGCAAAACCGGAAACAGGCCGCTACGATGCCAGCTATGGCACCTTCCTGAAAGGCATGGGAAATATGCAGTTTAGGGCCGTACCCGCCAGAGAGATCGGGTTTAATGTTATAGGAGAAATACGCGAAATGACGTTTATCAATATCAGCGGTAAAAAGAAAATTGCCATCGCGAGGAACAATGACACGATCCGGATCATTGATGTGGCTGCTAAGAAATAGAGACATGGGTTTTTGGCACATTTTTTCTATTGCAGCACGGCACAATGGATGGAAGGAGTTTGGTCAACTCATGTTATTCATAATTATCATTTCCTCATGTGGTACGTCTGAAAAACCGGAAACCCTCTTTACCCTCCTGGACCCTGAAGATACTGGAATCGATTTTTCGAATAACCTCACCGATACGGAGGAATTCAATATCGTGGAATACCTTAATTATTATAATGGCGCCGGTGTGGCTGTAGGCGACATCAATAATGACGGACTGAGTGATTTATACTTTGCATCAAACCAGGAATCCAATCGCCTCTATTTGAATAAGGATGATTTTGAGTTTAAAGATATTACCAAAAAGGCCGGTTTGGAGTGTCCCGGCGGATGGAAAACCGGCGTTTCCATGGCCGATGTGAATAGTGATGGCTGGTTGGATATCTACGTTTGCCAGGTAGGCGACTACAAAAGCGTGCAGGGCGAAAACCATTTGTACATCAATAACGGCGATCTCACGTTCACCGATCGCACCGAAGAATATGGACTTCAATTCAAGGGATTTTCTACACAAAGCCTTTTTTTCGATTTTGATAACGATGGAGACCTCGATATGTTTCTGCTCAATCACGCTATCCATACACCAGGTTCCTACGGAAATGCGGCTATTATTCGCTATTCCCGGGACGCGAAAACAGGTGATAAACTCTATAGGCAGGATGTAAGGGACGGGAAGCCATATTTCACGAATGTTACTGAAATAGCGGGGATTTTCAGCAGCCGGATAGGATATGGTCTCGGCGTATCAGCCGGTGACGTGAATAACGACGGATTCGTTGACTTGTATATTTCGAATGATTTTCATGAAAATGATTACCTGTACCTGAACAATGGAAACGGCACATTCACGGAGACAATCCGGTTGGCAATGGGACATACGACTAAATCGTCTATGGGCAACGATATGGCTGACTTCAACAATGATGGGCTTTTGGACATTTTTTCACTCGATATGTATCCGGAAGATCCCGTGATACTGAAGAAGTCTGCCGGTGAAGAAATGATGGAGGTTTTTGACCTGAAAGAAGAACTGGGTTACCATTACCAGCTTACCCGGAATGCCCTTCAGCTCAACCGCGGTCAAGGGGTGTTTAGCGAAATTGCCGCCTATGCAGGGGTCTATGCCACAGACTGGAGTTGGGCACCACTTTTTTTTGATGCGGATAATGATGGACTGAAGGACTTGTTTGTTGCAAACGGAATTCCCCGCCGACCCAACGACCTGGATTACCTGCAATATGTTGAAGACAATGCCGCCGCGATCAATACAACAGGAACTGAGAGGATTTCAAGCCTTGCACTCGTTTCCATGATGCCATCAGATACCATTGCCAACTATGCATTTAAAAATAACGGCGACCTGACTTTTTCTAATCAGGCAACTGCCTGGGGCTTGAATCAACGCGCGTTTTCTAATGGCAGCATCTATGCCGATCTCGATAACGACGGCGATCTCGACCTCGTGGTCGCCAATCTGAATGCAAATTGTTTTGTCTACCGCAATAATGCTGATAGGTTAACAGACAATCATTTTTTGAAAGTGAAACTCAGCGGCCCGGAGCATAACCGGTTTGGCACTGGTGTCAGGGTGGAAATCAAGTCAGCTGGGAAACTATTCATTCAGCAATCCATATCGGCAAGAGGGGCTATGTCTTGCGTTGACCAGGTGCTCACGTTTGGAATTGGGAATACATCGATTATTGATACCCTGAATGTTTTCTGGCCCGGTGGGACTATGGAACAACTGACAAACGTTCAGGTTGATCAAACGCTGACTTTTGAATTTGCAAATGCCACAAGACCCAATTTTAAACAGATCAAACAGCCCGCGCCTGTGTTTAATGATTTTACAGATAGTGTGGAGATGTATTTCAGTCACCGGGAAAAGGATTTTTCTGACTTTGACAATATGCCTTTATTGCCACAGAAACTCTCAAACGAAGGTCCCTGTATTGCGGTTGCCGATGTAAATGGCGATCAGCTGCCTGACATATATATTGGTGGGGCAGCCGGTCAACCGGGTTCACTTTTTCTGCAATCAGAAGGAGGTAGATTCGTCAAATCGGAACAATCCTCTTTTTTAAATCATGCGGCAGGCGAAGAAGTCAAGGCGATATTTCTGGATGCAGATAAAGATGGAGATATGGACCTTTACATTGGCAGAGGTAGTACAGAGCACATTTCGAAACCTAAAATCATGACGGATTTATTTTACAGAAATGCCGGAAAAGGAGTATTTAGGGCAGATGATCAATCACTACCAGAAAAGAGTATTATTACCTCCTGCGTGAGTCCAGCAGATTATGATAACGATGGCGATGAGGATATTTTCGTTGCCGGATATGCAGGATGGAATGAGTATGGGAAACCATCAGTATGTTATATGCTCAGGAATGATGGTAAAGGTCGTTTTACCGATACTGGAAGTTTGGGGATTGCACCAGGTGGAATGGTAAAGGATGCGGCCTGGACCGATGTCGATAATGATGGCAGAGCAGACCTGGTTGTTGTTGGTCATTGGATGAATATTTCTATCTTCCAAAATACCCCTGATGGTTTTAAAGATATCACTGCCTCTTCAGGACTTACCAATACCATCGGATGGTGGAATACCATATCCATCGGTGACATGGATGAAGATGGAGATTTGGACTTTGTGGTGGGCAATCTAGGTGGAAATGCCAAAATCAAAGCAAATCCCGACAAACCGACTACGCTCTATCTGAGCGATTTTGATGGTGATGGGCGTATCGATCCGATAATAAGTACTTACCTTGGCGAAAAGAATTGCATCTTTCCCACGCGTGATCAATTGTTTAAGCAAATACCATCGTTAAAGAATCGTTTTCCTACATACCGTTCATTTGCTGAGGCAGGTTCGGTTGAAAGTGTTTTTTCAGCGTCACAAATAGAAAGTGCACGGAAAGTACAAGCCACCGAATTTCGCACGTGTCTGATTGAAAACAACGGAAATGGAAGCTTTACCGTTAAGCCGTTACCTGTCGAAACGCAACTGTTTCCAGTTTATTCTATTGTTCTTTATGATGCTGATCGCAATGGGAAAAAGGATATTATCCTTGCCGGAAATATGCATGAGGCCCATATCGAATACGGCAGGTATGACGCGGGGTATGGCTTGTTTCTTAAGAATAATGGTAATAATAAATTCAAGGCTCAGACCATCAGGCAGTCAGGCCTCCTCGCCCGTGGAGAAGTGCGCGATATGGCAATAGTCGAAACACCGATGTCTCCACTGGTATTTATAATGAAAAACGATGCGCGATGGCAGGTACTCCAGGTGAATAAGTAACCATTTACAGTCTTACAAAAATATTAGCCATCCTGTTATGGAAATTTTTACCGGTAAGGGTGAAAATTCGCAACGCAGACCATATTTCAAAAAGCTCATTATCTCTGTTCACTCAAGCGCCGGAACCGTACGATACCAATCCTTAACATCGTAAGTTAGGGAGAATTGGGTATAATGGTAGTTTGGACCTTTCTCCTGTCCTTGTTTTAAGTGGGGAGCTTAGAAGCTTTGTTCACCAACATAATCCTGTTCAGGAAAAATTTATTTTGTTGGCCGTTGGATTTAAATCGAAATGTCATGGTATTTTGGAAGTCACTGGCCACCATAGTGCAGAGATATAATGATTCCATACGTTTCTCAGAAATACTGAAGGTATCATTCCAGGGCGTCAGTTGATTTTGCCGGTGCCAGACAGAAAAAGAACATCCCTCCTTAAATTTCCTGATATCTGCAAACACTTTGTATTCCCCATGGGGAATTTCGCGGAGTGAAACCTGCAGCCTCGACTCATCAGTTATTGCATAAATGAAACTCATGCCGCCTGTATTGTAGTGCCATCCTGACTCGAAATTGATTTTATCCCAGACGCCATAGCTCATTAATTGAGGGTACAGGAATAATGTATCAGGTAAATAAACAGCGGAAAGTTCGTTGGTAGGCGACTGAAAATTGCCGGAATTCGGGCTATCGGAGTAATAAAAGGATACTGATGTGTAATCGACCGGAAATGTGTTGCCAACTGGTCCATGCTCTATGGTATGTACAATATGCGATGTGAATGGAATTTTATCAGT
>JBGSYX010000466.1:0-5332 GCA_041750735.1 Cyclobacteriaceae bacterium | reverse complement strand
AGCATGGCGAACATGCTGCAATGCATTGTAGTCGCTATCGAAAAAGAAAACCTGGTTTTCGCAGCCATTTTTCTTCACCACCTCGATGATCGGATCAAGTTGATCAGTTTTCAAATCGATGTCCACCATGGCTTTTCCTTTGGTGTGCTGCAAAGCTTCATCGAAGGTGGGTATTATCTCGTCCGTGACTATACCCTTATGCTTCAGGTGGAATTTCCGCAATTCTTCCAGCGTATAGTCCGACGGCTTACCGGTGCCCGTGGTGGTGCGATTAATCGTACCATCATGCATCAAAACCGGAATCCCATCTTTTGTCACTTTTACATCCAGTTCAATGATATCAACTCCGATTTCGATGGCATGTTGAATGGCGGGAATCGAGTTTTCCGGATAGTCCAGGTGTGAAGCCCTATGCGCGGCGACAAGCACAATATTGGAATTAGAATTCAGAAATTCTTTTAGAATATTGTCAGTAGTCTGTTGGGCAGAAAGAGTTCCAGCAAATAATAGAAGGACTAAAAGACCGATCGGTTTTTTCATTGGAATCATTTTTTTGGAAGTTCTAATCGCTCAGTAAATTCAGGTATTTTATTCACGAGTTTGTTGGGCGCATTGGTTGATTTTACCAGATCAAAAGCATCGTATAGTTCCCCCGTAGCGGTGTATGCGCCGTAAGAAAGCACGTTTCCTTTGATGGTAATAATCTGGAATAATTGCGTATTCGCCGCCCGTCGGTCCATCCATGGATCATCCGAAATATCATATTGCTTCGGGCCGCTTACTGACACCACGTACATCGTGCCCGATGTTTTATCTTTTACCTGGAAGCCTGTCGGGACGTTGTTAACCATTCCACGTCCATAGGCATGGTCATGGTCCTGGAGCACAATATCTACCTTGTGACGGTCGAATACAGGCTTGAACTCATTGCGAAATTCTACATTTTCCCGGTTGGGTTTGGTGGAAAAAATCGGGTAGTGAAATGTAATGGCGGTCCACTGACGTGGATCGTTTGTAAGTATGGAATCAAGCCATTGGCGCTGGGCAATGCGGTATTCTTCCGACTCATCGATTTGCTCTGCATCCAGTGATATAACCTTCAGGTTTGGATAGTTCACCTGGTAGCAAACTTCCTCGAGTCCACGTGGCCCATTTGCCGGCAGGTTAAATTGCTTTTTCCATTGGGGAGATAAGACCACGTTTTTGTATTCATGGTTGCCGGGAGTCATAACGCTGGGCACCATGGCATGAATAAACGAGCCTGCATAGAACCATTCACCCCATTCTTCATCGCGGTCGAATCGGTTAATCAGATCACCTGCATGAAGCATGAAATCTACTTCCGGTAGCATGCTGTATGACTGGCGGATGACACGCGACCACATGGATTTTACATCATTTTGCGCATCACCGAAATAGATCAATGACAGCGACTTTTCCGGATCTGGCATGCGAATCTGAAAAAACTCGCTCCAGCCTTGCTCGCTCCCCACACGATAGACATATTGATTTCCCGGTTCTAACTGGTCGATAAGTGCCGAATGATAATTCGCTGAAACCAGAGGATCGTTCTCCGGCTTATACGTCAATCGCTCATGAATACCGGTGATCTCGCGTAGATTTTGCCTGAATTCAGGGCCATGAGTTGCTTCTGCTAACTGCACAATCGAGGAAGTGATGGTGGTATCGGTTCGCCAGTTTACTGCCACCGAAGTGGTTGGGTCCTCGCTAAGATTCAGAATAATTCTGTCGGGAATATGGGTTGGGAAAAGAAGATCGGATACAGGAGCTTTTACTTCGTGCAGATGACCGTGATCCCCTTCCTGTCTGCCCGACTCGATGCAGGAACCTGTCGACATCAGGAGGATGATTATGGCAATAATTGAGTTTTTCCCATTCAGGAAAGTGTGTATGAGTTTGCTGAACATGATTGAGATTTGAATTATTCGATTAAACACCCTATTATACTCAAAACAAGGAACAATCGGCCATTGGTGGAAAAAGTTTAGGTGAATTTAATGACGCTCAACCATAGTAGGATTTTACAACCGACTGTATTTTATTAAACAAAATAATTGCCCCATGTCCATAAGACTTCTTTTAATCTATTTCATTACTTCAGCCTTTCAAGGATTCGCCCAACCGGGCCTGCAGTTTCCGGTTGACGGCCGGGTGTACGTGATCGCCCACCGAGGCGTGCACCAGGGAATACCAGAAAATAGCCTCGCCGCTTATGAAGAGGCTATCCGGATTGGCTGTGATTTTATTGAAATTGACGTTCGCACTACAAAGGACAATCAACTCGTCAGCATTCACAATGCTGCGATCGACCAATACGTCACCGATCAAACGGGTAACGTCAGGGACCTGACGCTTGCAGAAATCAGAAAACTGGATATTGGTGAAAAGGTGGGAGCCAAATGGCGCGGGACGACCATTCCGACTGTAGAAGAAATATTTCAGTTGAGCAAGGGAAAGATCAAAATCTATCTGGATCTCAAGGACGCTGATCCAACAGAAATCATTTCGTTGTTAGAAAAATACGATATGGAACAACAGGTAGTCTGGTACATATCCGGATTTCTCCATAAATCAATCATGGATGTGAAACAGGACTGCCCTTCTTGTCTTGTGATGCCGGATCCTGGTGATTTGGCAAATATCGAAAGGGTTGCGGTGGCATACAATCCTGCTGTAATTGCGACTGATATGGAGCATCTTTCCCCTGAGTTTGTGCAAAAAGCCCATGAACACAGAATGCTTGTATTTACTGATGACAATGAAGGCAATCCAGAAGAATGGGAGAGAATGATCACCATGGGAACGGATGGCATTCAGACGGATCATCCGGCTGATTTATTGGAGTACCTTCGGAAAAGGAAATGATGGATGGGTTATGAGTTATGGGCGTCACTTATAACTCATAATTCATAACTCATAACTTGTCGCTTGCCGCTCCAGCCAATAGCCTGATTGCGCCCAACCGACGTATTATGGATAAATTAAACAATTTCCATCAATGAAGCAGTTAATGATTTTTCTTGCCGCAGTACCGGCGCTTTTTTCACTGGCATGTTCGGGCACAAAAGACGAAACTCCCACGAAGCAGCCTGTTTATCAGGATGTGGCCTACAAACAGGACCTGAGTATCAAATTTTATACATCTGATTCGACCGTGCAGCTTTCAGAAGCTTACATGGATCGCAATGGCGTAATTCAGGTGATGTCTTCAAAAGAAATACTTCGTCCGTATGATGGGCAGTTTCTCTACCCCGGTTCACTGGAACCAGACAAAACGTATCGGCCATTAACTGATAAAAAAGTCGTTTCTCTGAAAACACATGAAAACCAGTTCATTTACCTCGACGATAAGGCCATTCTCAGCAACGCATGGGCGGGTAGGCTTTTTCTAAAGCACGACATGCCTGATGCGAAGCAATTTGCCTGCGGAAAAGAGTTCAGCTTTCTCATTACCAATGGAATGAAATTAGAATTCCTCGCTAATAACCAAATCCAATGGAATGGCCAACTTGAAAATGACGCAGTTGTTAGCATTGAATATGACGCTGCATATGGAAAATTCTGGGTTTTGGGAAATAATACGCTGAACATATTTGACCCAGCACAAAAACAATTATCGCAAACCATGGCGGGTGGTAATTTCACCGCATTAGCCATATCTTCTCAAAATGTGGTCGTTGGAACTATGGATGGATATTTCCTGGTTGATAAATCAAGCGGAAAACAGACCGGCGATATAATTCAAAAACTTCCATGGACTGAAATCACTGCCATCGAAGATATTGATGGCAATCTGTGGTTTGGAACCACAAAGGGTGCATTCATGCAAAAGACTGATGGCAAATTCAACTACTATTTCGGAGAGCGCTGGCTGCCTGGCAATACCGTAACTCATATTTCCAAAGGACAGGATAAATCCGTTCTAATCACAACCAATGCCGGCCTGGCCAAAATTGAGTTTCGCGATATGACGTTGTATGACAAAGCGATGTATTTTGAGGCACAGGTACGCGACAGGCATATTCGACATGGCTTCAACGCCAGCCTCGACAACCTGGATCATGGTAACATATCCACCGGACGTTTGAGTGATTCGGATAATGATGGCCTCTGGACCTCCATGTACCTCGCCGGTGAAGCGTTCCGGTATGCCGCTACTAAATCAGAGGACGCATTACAAAATGTGCGTGAATCGCTCGATGCCATGGACAGGCTGTATTCGATAAACCCTGTTCCAGGATTCCCGTCGCGCTCGTTTGAGCGCAGCGGTTACATTGAAAGGCTTGGTGACCCTGAGCGCTGGCAGCATACCGAAGACCCTGAGTGGGATTGGAAATCGACCACGAGCAGCGACGAGGCTATTGGGCACATATTCGCCTTTGGAGTCATTGCAGAAATTGTCGATGACGAAGCATTGAAGAATCAGGCAATTCTGCTGATCGACACGCTCATGAGCCATATTGTAAAAAATGACATGTACCTAATAGATTTCGATGGGAAACCAACGACATGGGGCCGATGGCATCCTGACTACGTCAACGCCAGGCCGGAGATGGTCGGTGACCGTAAAATCAATGCTTCCAATATCGTAGGTATGCTTCAAACGGCATTTCATTTTACCGGTAAGGAGAAGTACAAAGACAAAGCATTTGAGTTGATGACCGAACACGGATATTATGAAAACCTCATGAGGCCCATGAGCCAGGTTGGTCGTGCTCCGGAGGATGCCGATGAATGGAGCAAAATGCTTTCTGCCGACTGGAACCATTCGGACGACGAAATGTATTTCGTGGGTTATTGGGGTCTGTACCACTATGCCTTCAACGATACGCTCAAGGAAAATTTCAAAAAAGCCATCATTGACCATTGGGAAGCTGAACGACCTGAGAAGGAGGGCGCCTGGAACATCGTGACTGCACTTACCGGAACGCCGGAGTTTGATCTTGATGAAGCCATTTGGTATTTAAAAGAACATCCGATGGATCTGATCGATTGGTCTATTATGAACAGCCATAGAAAAGACATTGAGTTTATCGAACCGAATTTTCGAAATCAAACGATAAAAGAAGTGCTGCCTCCTGATGAACGCCCCGTACAAAGACACAATGGCAATATGTTTAACCTGGATCGGCCCGGCCGAAGCGGGGCTTCGGAACACAGTGCCGGTGATATCTGGCTTCTTCCTTACTGGATGGGGCGCTACCTGGGTGTGATCAGCGAACCACAACACTAGTGATGACTGCTATATCTCGCATTCTTTTTAAGTCCTGCCTTCGCAAATGGCAGGACTATTTTTGTTCATTCCGAACTT
>JBGSYX010000465.1:0-2317 GCA_041750735.1 Cyclobacteriaceae bacterium | reverse complement strand
GTTGAACTTGCCGCATGCATTGAAAATAATCGTCTTTTTTCCAAGAAGCTGAAGTCCGGCCTCCACTTCCGGCGAACTGGCTTTTGAATTGAAAAACCTTTCCAACCGATCACCGGCCTCCGTATCTTCCTTGCCTCCGACAAGTATTATTGGTTTGTTGATTCGGTCGCAAAGTTCCACCATTTTAACAAAGGGAAGGATTTTAGTCCAACCGGTAGCGCCGATTACATAAGCTACGTAGCCTTTTCGAAACGATTCAGGCAACCATTCCAACTCCACTTCATCCTTTTCAGGAATGAAATAATCGAGTCCCTGGTCGTCATTTACGATGGCGAGTGGTGAAGCTGCCTCAAAATACCGATCTACAACATGGCAATTGGGCATGAAGTTGATCTGGAAATTGGTCAAAAGGAATCGCTGCCAGTGGAGTTTGTCATACGCTTTGGACCTGACGCCGAGTTTCAGCTTGATGAGTGTCGTGCGGATGTTGTTGTGCAGGTCAATGACAAAGTCAAATCGCTCTTTATCCAACTCTTTGATTAGATCGCCCAAGCTGTCTTCCAGGTAATGGATTTTGTCGATATAGGGGTTGGCCTCGACCATGGATTTATAGCGCATTTTTGTGGCAAAGTGCAGCTCGACGTCTGGCACCTTTTTTTTCACACACCGCACAATTGGACTTGTCCAAACGATGTCGCCAATAGAGGAAAAACGGATGATAAGAATTTTCTTCATCACAAGGATTTAATCTGTGCTTTTCGTTCTGAGAGATATCGTTTCACCTCAGCGAGTGGTTTGGTGTTAAAGGTCATCGTTTTTGTGAGTCCGCCTTTCCGACCACTGAGCACACCGTATCGCATATCGAAAAGTCCATCCACTTCATGGGCATCAGGATTGATGCTCAGCATTACACCTTTTTGAAGTGCGTAAGTAACCCATCGCCAATCGAGATCGAGCCGCCATGGATTTGCATTGATTTCAATTATAACCCCATGGAGGGCACATGCATCGATGATTTTTGTATGATCAACAGGGTAGCCAGGTCTCTTCAGCAGCAGTCGTCCTGTCATATGGCCAAGCATGGTTGTGTATGGATTTTCGATAGCTTTAATCAGGCGTGCCGTAGCGTTCTCCATGTCCATGTTCAAATTGGAGTGAATGGAGGCTACAATAAAATCAAACTTAGCAAGTATTTCAGGCCTGTAATCCAGCGAGCCATCGTTGAGTATATCGGATTCTATTCCCTTGAAAATGGTAAAAGGTGCCAGTTCCTCATTCAACCGGTCAATTTCGTCGAGTTGATTTAGCACATGAAATTCCTGTAAACCATTCGCGTAAAAGGCTGACTGGCTGTGGTCTGAAATGCCAAGATATTCATAGCCAAGTGAAATGCACTTTTCAGCCATTTCCCGGATCGTATTTGTACCATCACTATAGGTGGAATGGTTATGAAATGCCCCGCGCAAGTCGCTATCCTGTATAAATTCCGAACCTGACATTGCCACCAATTGCTCCTGATCGTACATTTCTTCGCGGATTTCAGGTATAATCCAAGGCATGTTGAAAGCCGTGTAGTAACTTTCTTCGTCTACATGGATCGTATTCAAGGCATATTCTGCAAGGCTAATCCCGTTTTTCCAAATAGAGGCAAGGTGCTCTTCCGAACCGCTGAAAAGCAGCAGTTTTCGATGGAATTGCCCCTCTGGCGCTATACGAATCAGCCATGGGGTTTTAGTAATTCTAAAGACACCACGTAGGGTAAAGGGCCCCGAACGTTTCATGTCGATATCGATTGAATCATAGTCACCGAGCGCTGAAAAGGTTTTATCGAACGGCACATTTTCAATAAGTACATCCGTCGAGGTGATGATTTCTGTTTTCCGCCTGATTTCGCCTGTGAATGAGATAACCTTTTCAGGAAATGATTTTTTAAGTAACTCCAGAAATTCATTGGCTGGCGCCTCAGCATCGGCGAACAGTGCCTTGCCGCGGTTTATGTCCAGGTAGCGCAGACTTTCAAGAATGGCTTCCTGGGTTTTTTCGCCAAATCCTTTCGTTGCAGCTATGCGACCTGTGGTGCATGCCTCGCGAAGCTGGTCGATACTTTCAATCTGCAATTCTCGCCAAAGTGTTTTTATTTTTTTTGGACCGAGGCCTTTGATGCCGCTTATTTCAATAACTCCGACTGGTGTTTTTGCTTTCAGTTGCTCCAGCACATCGAAGCTGCCCGAGGCAAGGATATCAGTTATGGCCTTAGCCATACCTTTTCCGATTCCGTCCACACGTTCCAGCGCTTCCTCCGGCAGATTTTTAAGCG
>JBGSYX010000464.1:0-20224 GCA_041750735.1 Cyclobacteriaceae bacterium | reverse complement strand
TTGATGATAGGATTGATAGTCCTGCTCACCATTAGCGCGAAAGCTCAGTACTATTATACTTCTTATGGATACGCCCACACCTGGCAGCTTCCAAATTATATTGAGCATACCATTTACAATGATTATTATGGCTACGAAGTGGCCCATGTAGAAAGACACGTACATCATGGATACACCAATTTCGACGTGCTACTCACCAGAGGCAACCTGTTTTTGGAAGTTCGTTTCGACCGGTTCGGCCACGTGTATCGCACTGCCCGCTATGATTACTTCCCGCTGGCAGTACATAATTGTACCATGCATTGCGGATACCACAAGGTTTATTACCAAACCTATTATCCACAGCATCAACACCACTATTATAATCCATATAGCACCACGGTGTATGTGACTAAAACTGAACCGTATCAACACAATCACACTTACGTGAATAATAACTATACTAAGGTGTACGTTCAGCCAAATGGTGGGAATAACAGCAGCAATTATAATCGCCAGACTACCAATTATAACAATAGTGGAAATACAGCAAATGTGCAACACCGTACCAATGGCCCGATCCATCAACCGACCGTGCACAACAATAGCAGCGTGAACAGAAGCACTACGCCGGTGGTAAGGAATGAAAGAACTGAACAACCAAAACCACGGGTTGTAACTGAAAGCAGGAGCAACAATAATCCGGCCGGTAGGACCACCAGCGAAAGAGGGTACAGCGGTCGCGGAAATAAATAGATACTATGTTTGTGGGTTCGACTGAAAAAGGGCGCTTCGCGGCGCCCTTTTTTTATGTACTTAAAGAATGGAATTACTCCTGGAGTTTCAGCATTTCGCTTGCAGCAAGCAAATATGCTCCTGTACCGTATACCTCCCAACTATCTGCAGAAAAGTTTCTTTTTGGATCTGCACCTATGGGCTGAACCCAGCCAATCATACCATTCGGTTTCTGACAACTCATTAGTGCTTTGAATGATTTCATCACTACTGGTATATATTCACTTTTATCCAGCAAACCATTGTTGATGCCCCAAAGCATAGCATAGGTATCGAATCCAGTACCGCTAACTTCTCCGTGCGGATATGCATCAGGATCCAACAGGCTGGATCTCCACAATCCATCTTCCGGCTGCAGAGATTTCAGCTTAGCCGCCATTTTTTTGTACAGGTCAACATAAAATGGTCTGTTTGGATAGTCCTGTGGCATTTTTTGAAGGATTAGCGCAAGTCCACCGATCACCCATCCATTTCCGCGACTCCAGAATATTTTTTTGTCATTGGCCTCTCTCATGTACTCCTTGTCCCCTTCCCACAGGTAGCGCATATCCCGGGCAAAAAGATGCTCTTCCTTGTCAAATAACAAATCGTAGCACTCTTTGTAAAGTTTGTCGCTTGCTTCAAGGTAATTCATCTGGTTATTCATCACACCGTAGTGAACAAATACCGGAGGGCCCATGAATAAAGCGTCGCACCACCACCAATAAATAGGCTGTATATCTTCTTTCCATTGATAATTTTCAGTCATAACGCGATCCAGAACAGCAACTGTCGGAGCCAGGTCGGCCTCCTCGACTTTATCATCATTCATATATAGGTATGACTGGCAGATGGCGATATCGTCTGCATGGAACCATCGCTCACCAGTTTTCCATTCGGTTTTTGCAGCCATTTCTTTCAAACCTTTGAGATAGGCCTTATTACCGGTTTCCTGGTATGCCTTGGTAACACCGATATAATAAGCACCATTTGTCCAGTCGGTGAGGTCATGCTTTGGATTTTGTTGCTGCCACTGGAACGCCTTCAGCATAGATTTTTTTATCACTTTATCTGAAGGTTTTTGTGCGTTGACCAATAAAGAGGCGAAGCAGAGCATTATGGTCATCAGCAGGAAAAGGTGTTTTTTCATGTTGGTATTGTTTAGTGAGTTTAATAATGAAGCAGAATTCAGAAGAATATCATTATTCATCAAAATTAAAAAGTGTCTTGTGAATACCACATGTTAAAAAAGGCTATTTCTGGCACTTTTGTGCGAAGAGTCCAGAGTGTATCGCACTGCGGCAAAGGAGATTAATTTATCAGTTCTGATTTTTTAGGTAGGTGTTTCAGCTCAACTCAGCAATCACCGTTTTTCCGGCGAGTGTTTTGTCATTAAGGTTCACGGAAATTCTGGTTCCGATAGGTAAAAATACATCGACGCGAGAGCCGAATTTGATAAATCCAAATTCCTCGCCCTGCTCTACTTGCTGTGAGTTAGCAATATAATATTTAATTCGTCTGGCCAGGGCCCCTGCTATTTGCCTGATAAGTAGTGTGGTGCCGTTTTCCATTTCATAGACTATGGACGTGCGTTCATTTTCTGTGCTGGCTTTTGGATGCCAGGCAACGAGGTATTTGCCTGCATGGTATTTCAGGTATTTTATAGTTCCGCTCACCGGGTTGCGGTTCACGTGCTTATTTATGGGCGACATGAAGATGGATACCTGTATCCTCTTGTCTTTAAAAAATTCGGTCTCAACTGTTTCTTCGATGACAACGACCTTGCCATCAGCCGGGGCAAGTACCAGCTTTGGATGTTTTACGATCGTGATCGACGGATTTCTGAAAAACTGAAGACAAAAGGCAAACAGGATGGCAGTGATGAAAAAGAAAACCAGATGTACCGAATGACTGTCAAATGTCTTGACAACGCCTACATTGATGATATTAAGTACTATAAATAGTATCAGCAGAAATCGCCTTCCTTCCTTATGGATTCGCATGATTAATTTTTAAAACTAAAAACCACCCCGGTAGCTATATGCTTTGGCCACCTTGTCGATGGCCACAATATAGGCAGCTATTCGCAATGTTACTTTATAGCGAATCGAAGTTTTATATACGTTTTCCAGAGCGCTTTTCAAAATCCTGTCACTGCGGCGGTTTACTCGCTCCTTTGTCCACTTATATCCCAGCCTGTTTTGTACCCATTCGAAATACGATACGGTGACACCGCCGGCATTAGCCAATATATCAGGAACAACCACGATGCCTTTCTTTGCAATGATGTCGTCGGCCATGGCTGAGGTCGGACCGTTAGCGCCTTCCACAATGAGCTTGGCTTTTATCTGATCAGCATTTTTTACGGTGATCACATCCTCCATAGCGGCGGGTACAAGCACATCAACTTCCAGGGTGAGGATGTCATCTCTGTTGGCTAGTTTTTCTGCACCATCAAATCCGTCCAGCATACCTTTGTTTTCATTGCGGTAATCCATCGCTTTTTGAATGTCGATACCATCGGCGTTGAAGTAGGCGCCGGAAATGTCGCTTATGGCAACGATTTTTGCTCCCCGCTCCTCCAAAAGAAGGGCTGCGTATGAGCCAACGTTTCCAAATCCCTGCACGGCAACGGTGCAATTGTATGGATTTATACGCATTTTTTCCAGGGCGGTCAGCGTTGAAACCATCACTCCACGACCAGTAGCTTCAATTCGTCCTTCAGAACCACCAAGTACGCCCGGTTTACCGGTAACTACGCCGTTTACTGTCATGCCGCTGTTTCTGGAATATTGGTCCATCATCCAGGCCATTTCGCGCATGGATGTCCCCATATCGGGAGCGGGAATATCCGTATCGGGACCGAATACGCCGAAGAGCGCCGTCGTGTAGGCTCTGGTAAGTCGCTCTATTTCGCCGGAAGACATTTCCCGAGGATTGCAGCGGATGCCTCCCTTGGCGCCGCCAAATGGGATATCAACAACGGCACATTTCCAGGTCATCCATGCGGCAAGGGCTTTTACCTCATCAAGATTCACATGTGGATCGAAGCGCACACCACCCTTTGATGGACCCAACACATTATTGTGAATAACACGGTAGGCCTCAAAAACCCTGATCGACCCATCATCCATCGTAATCGGTATGTTGATGATGACCTGTTTGTCGGGCGATTTTAGCACGTTGTATATCTCTTCATTCAGCCCGAGGTGTTTGGCTGCGATTCTGAATCGAGACATCATTGATTCAAATGGATTTTCCTTATCCAAGATGGGTGCCGGCTCTATATATCCCATTTTAAAAATTGTTAAAATTCTCTGTATTTAAAGTCGCAAAATTATGAATATTTAAACAAATGCGCTTTTTGCCAGTCTAATTAATTAGAATAACTTCAGAAAGGCGGCAATAAACGGCAATGACAGCAACATCGCATCGAAGCGATCCAAAAACCCACCATGTCCGGGTAGCGAATGACCGGAATCTTTGATTTTAATACTTCTCTTAAACAGCGATTCTACCAAATCTCCATAAGTACCTACGATTACGGTGATCACACCCATGGTCATCCATTTCCAGATAGGCAAGATGTCTGTGAATCGTGGAATGAAAAACGCAATCACCAGGGTGAGAATGGCACTACCGATAAGACCCTCCCATGATTTTTTTGGTGATATGCGTTCAAATAGTTTCCTTTTGCCAAATAATGTTCCGGCAAAATACCCGCCTGTGTCGCTTGCCCAAGTGAGCAGGAGGATTCCGGTTACTATTTCAAAGCGATATGTTCCAGTACAAAAAGCAATCACATGCATCAAGGCAAATGGCACTGACACGTAAAGTATTCCGAGGAAAGTATAGGCAATATTGGTAAATGGCTTGACGTCAGATTTTTTATACAGTTTAATAAAGTATATGATCGTGGCAAATGGAAAAAGCAGGAAAATCACCATCGAATCCACGATTTGCATCTGGGCAAGGAATGTGAATGTATAAATGAGTACACCGGTGAGTGAACCCCAAAAACTCAGCGGCAGGTAGCCGTCTATACCGACGAGTTTATAGAATTCGCGAAGTGAAAGTAAGGTGATAAGAAGAAACACGGCAAAATAGCTCCACGATTGCCAGTAAATGGCAGTTATAATGATTACTACACCTACAATGGCGACAATCACCCGCTGGGTCAGGTTGGAATATTTATTCAAATGAGATTTCATCCTCGATGATTTTCAGTGCCTTCACTATATCCTCTTGTTGCACCATCACTTCTACCTGGCCATTGAACATATGGAGCGTTGTATCTTTTTTATTAATCACAACTGCTGTGATTCCCAGCTCGGTCAATATGCCACAAACAATTTCAGCCCGCGATAATATGGGTGTTTTATAAACTGCCGACCATCCTGTCATCTTCTCTATTTACTTTATTTGTCGAAACATAATTTTTGAAATATACAATCAATACAATAAATAACACACCGAAGACTATGATATAGGTCATCGGAAGCGCCTCGCTCGTTTCCGGGTCAATATCTGTAAGACCCTTCTGATATGCGTATAATGCAAGCACGGAAAAGAAATTATTAAAGAAGTGGGCAAAAATCGGAACAAGTAAGTTGCCGGTCCAGTAATACAGATAGCCAAAAAGAGCTCCCAGCAATAGCCGCGGCAAAAAGCCGAAAAATTGAAAGTGAATAGCGCTGAAAAAGAAGGCGGCCAGCCAGATAGCCACATGCGGGTTTTTGTTCATCCGGAGAAAAATATTCTGAAGCAGTCCTCGAAAAATCAATTCCTCACCAATTCCTGGCAGCACGGCAATTACCAACACAGCCAAAAGAAAATACTCAGGTGAATCGAATTTCGTGAGGTAAACGGTCAGCTCCTTCATACTATCCTCAAGAGATTTGGCCCATTGCTCCAGCCCACTCAGCGACTCCGGTAGTTTGACGGATTCATTCCATTCGATAAAGACAGTATCGACGATCATGAATGAAAATGAAACCATTACGGTAAGCAATAATACCATGAACATGTTTGACTGCGGACTGAAGAAATCATGGAAGAAGCGCCCTTTTACAAGGGTGAAATAAAAAATTAGCGGGGCTATCAGAAATCCACCCAGATGGTTGAACCCCTGAACCACCATGAGCAACCATCGTGTATCAGGATCGCCCATGGGATTTAGTAGTAAGTCCTGAAAGGCCGTTGTGCTACCTGTAACGATTGTAACAAATCCCCAGGCCAGCGCCGGGCCAATAAATAGCAACCCCCCGATGGAAATGAGCACCAGCGCGAGCAGTAGTACCCAGGGATTGGTGACTGATGGGCTGATTGGATTTTCAATTTCGTTTTTCATACTGTCTTTTCGTTGAGCGCACCTCCGCAGCTATTTTATTCTGTAATGGCAAAATATCCTTGTGGCGCTTATTCGCCAAATTAATTGCGCTTTTTCCATGTGGTTATTTGACTATGTTGGAAGCACATTATTCGGATAGCCGCTCATTGGCGGGTTTCAACCTTCCCTGAAGCAAGAGGTTGTATTCCTCGCAGGTAAGATTTCCGTGGGTGTCGCAATACGGGCAATCGCGGTAAGAGAGCGCTCCGAGTGCCGATCGTTTTATGATTACGGTCTGACCTTTGCATACCGGACAGATCACCTTTCCGGATGGGCCACAGTCAATCTCAGGCATTACCGTATAATCGATTTCTCTGCCAGGATCATAGACCGTTTCTTTATTCGGCGAAGTTGAAGCGAGGTATTTGTCCTGGGCCATTTTCAGATATTGGGTGGATTCATCAAAGTACTGCCCTGAAGTTCCTTTCAATTCTATATACTTAATGAGCCAGTTGATACTTTGTTTGAACTTTCCGAGGTAATAAGAATTGGCGCCAAAATAATAGCAAATCTCGGCAGGCAGCACTTTTACAGATCCAAGCACATCCCTGAATGACTCATCGGCTTCTTCGTAATTCGCGTTTTCAAATTGCTTTATACCCAGATCCAGGTATTTCAGATTATCCAGTTCCTCTAGGTCGGGTGTCTGAGCATACGACATAGTTACGATGCATAGCATCATAACTGAAATGCTTGTTGCCGCCAAACTGATTCCAAAAAACTTCACCTTTCTCATTCCATTTATATCAATTCATAATTCAATCGTTGAGCAATACTCCTGCCAAGAGTTATCTCATCAGCATATTCCAGTTCGCCACCAATCGGTATACCTCGCGCGATGGTGGTGATCCGAACCTGGAAATCCTTTAATTTGCGAGCAATGTAAAAAGCGGTAGTATCGCCTTCCATGGTCGGGCTTAGCGCCAGGATTATTTCCTTTATGGCCCCCTGGCTATTTTCTACTCTTGTGATCAGACTGCTGATATTCAGTTCGTCTGGCCCGATGCCTTTTATTGGTGAAATCACACCGCCGAGTACGTGGTAATAACCTGCATATTGGGCCGTGTTTTGTATCGCGATCACATCGGGTGTATCTTCCACGACACAAAGTAAACTTGTATCCTTACGCATCGATTCGCACGTGCAATCTTCCGTGTCAGAAATTATATGGCAAATCCGGCAATGCCTGGTTTTGCGTCGAAGGTTAAGCAGGGCGTCGGAGAGCTGTTCGGTCTGGCGCTCGTCTTGTTTTAATAGATGCAAAGCCAGCCTTAGGGCAGTTTTTTTGCCTATACCGGGAAGTTTCGAAATCTCATTAACGGCGTCTTCTATCAGCCTTGATGGGTATTGCATCGGTCACGTTTTGTTGCCAAAAGTACAAATGAAAAAGACGCTAATATAGGTTGAAGGTTGGTATTTTATGAAAATAATCCATAATTGCAGCCTTTCAATTGAAGCCCCAGCTCTTTTTTATGAAAAAGAAGTTTAAATATGCCGGCATCATACTCGGCTCACTTGTTATCCTTTATTTTGTTTTTGCAGGCGTGAGTGAATACATTGCTTATCATCAGAGCGTCCCGGAAGAAGTCCCGGTCGATTCTTCTTTTCTACCCGCACCACCTCCTAGAATTTTGTACGGACTCAATGTCGATTCGCTTGTTGTGGAGGAAGGAACCATCGGACGTGACCAGAATCTTTCTGAGATTTTGACCAAGTACAACATCAGTCCACAGCAAATAGCCTCATTAAGCCAATTGCCAAGAGATGCCTTCGACGTTCGGAAAATGCAGGCCAGAAAACCATATACCATTATCCATGAAGATGATAGTTTAAAAACGGCGAAGGCATTCATCTACCACCCAAACCGGATCGATTTTGTGGTGCTAAAGTTCGAAGACAGTGTTCACGTTTATAATGGTGCAAATCCCGTAGATACCATAGTTGAAACTACAACCGGAGTTATTGAATCCTCCTTATACAACGCCGTAAGGGAGGCGGGTGGCTCACCTATCCTGGTAAGTGAGATGTCCGATATATTTGCATGGGCGATCGACTTTTTTTGGCTGCAACGAGGTGATGCGTTTAAGGTGATTTATGAACGCTATGAAGTTCGGGGTGAAGATGCAGGTATGGGAAAAATCCATTGCGCATGGTTTCTCCATCAAGGTAAGCCATTCTATGCCATTCCTTATGATCAGGGAAACGGAATGGAATTTTTTGATGATCAGGGCAATTCATTGCGAAAGACTTTTCTGAAGGCACCTTTAAAATTTTCCAGGATAAGCAGCAGGTTTACTTACAACAGATTTCACCCGGTTCTAAAAATCCACCGCGCACATACTGGTGTTGATTATGCTGCTCCGGTTGGCACACCGGTACAAGCAATTGGCGATGGCACGGTAGTAATGGCTGCCTATTCAGGCGGTGGTGGCAATACCGTTAAAATCCGTCATAATAGTGTTTACACCACTGGCTATATGCATTTATCACGTTATGGCAAAGGGATAAAAAAAGGGGCGCAGGTAAAGCAAGGAGATGTAATAGGTTATGTAGGTTCTTCGGGCTTGTCCACCGGGCCGCACCTTGATTTTCGGTTTTGGAAAAACGGTCAACCGGTGGATCCGCTGAAAGTCGATCCGCCACCTGCCGAACCGATTAAAGCAGAGCACCGCGAGGCTTATGATGTGGTGAAAGAAGCAATGATAAATCGGCTGGATTCCATGGAGATAAAAAGTGTACAACCACCCGTGTAGCTGAGTTTTCATAATAATTTTTTGTTCAGGTGAATTTGATTTAATTTGGGATTGTAATACTGTAGAAAAGACGCAGTAATCAACTTTTTCAATCAATTATATGACTGGCATTCTCCGACTGTATAACCAGCTTACTTCCATAGGAGTGAGCGTCACGGACATTGATTATAAAAAAAGTGTCATCAGGATCACCAATAGTATCGCGCTGGTGTTTTTTGCCGCGGGATTTTTCTATTGTGCGATTTCCATTTTCCTTGCGCCGCAATTAGTCGATGTATGCATCATTCTGTTCCTTGGTAGCGCGTTGATCGTTGGACTTAACTATCTGCAAATGGTTGATGTTTCCAGGATTTTGTTTACACTACTTATAAGCCTCGACGTAGCCATCTATCACGGATACCTGGTTCAGGCAGGAGAGCCACTTATCATTTCAATCTATATCGGTCAATTTGTGGTAGCTATATTACCATGGATTTATATTGATATTCGCGAGAAGTGGCTGCTTCCTGTAGCGGTATTTATTAGTTTTTCTGTATTCATCATCCAGCCTTGGACCAATGAGTTACTTGCTATCGAAATGGACAGTGCCATGTTTAGAGACAACATATTCTCCATACCTACTTTTGTATTTTCTATTGGCGCCTTACTTTACTGCATGTACCTGCTACAGCAGAAGAGCGTCATAGCTGCAAAACACGCCAACAAGTTGCTCGATAATATCAAAGTACAGAATCAGGAAATGGAAGCAAAGCAGCAGCAGCTTCTGAAATTGTTGGATGAAAACACCAAAGCTGCTGAAGCAGAAGAAAAACGAACCTGGATAGCTAATGGACTTACTCAGCTTGGCGGCACATTGCGTGGTACCATCGGCGATAATTTTTATCATACCCTGGTGGCTGAACTGGTGGATTTTATGAAAATAACCCAGGCTGGGATTTACGTGGTGGAAGAAGAGAATGATGAGAAAATCATTGATCTGAAATCCTGCTATGCTTTTGACAGGAATAAGTTCCTGCAGAAAAAAATTGAAATAGGGCAAGGCCTTGTCGGACAATGCTATCTGGAGAAAGCGCCGATTTTTATAAAAGAAGTGCCGGAGTCTTATCTCTATATCACTTCCGGTCTTGGTGATGCACCACCGAGATGCATTCTCCTTTTACCTATGATTCATGAAAATACGGTGGAGGGTATTATCGAAATTGCTTCATTAAATATCCTCAACACTCATGAAATAGAATTTGCCGAAAAATTCGCGGCGCTCCTGGCATCATTCGTCGCCGGAAACCGGATAAATCAGCGCACAAAAATCCTGCTTGAAAAATTCCAGTTACAATCCGAAGAACTACGCTCTCAAGAGGAAGAGATGCGTCAGAATATGGAAGAAATGCAAGCTACCCAGGAGGAGATGCATCGCAAAGAGCAAGAATATGTGCAGCGGATTACGGAATTGGAGCAGATGACTGGAGAATTGCAGAAGTCATAACATTAACAATTAGTTGTAGTCAATTTCTCTGTTTTCGGGCACTAATGGCGCCTCAAAATCGTTTACAATAAAAGATAATGACAGGTTTTTCCTTAAGTAAATAAACAATGAACATAAAGGGTATTTTTCCATTCGCTATTGGACTTATCCTGTTTTCCGCGAGTGTTGTAGTGCAGGCCCAGGAGAAGACAGAGCGATATATTTTAATAGAGGCCCCTTGCCAATCCACCTTTCCTGCTTCGCCAGTTGGAAAGGATAAGGTGATAATTACGAAGGTATTCAAAGTACAATATGCATCTCCATTTGAACTCGTGAGTGCGGAGCCGGAGCTTATCACCCGGTTTGAAGTCGCTCTGGAAAAGGCATATCCGGGTTCCCGCAACCAGGTAAAGGACATCCTGGTGTATATGTTAGTCACCGAAAAGGAAGCCCGCGAGCTCTACAACCGAAAGCTGAAGCAATTCAAACTCATGGAAATTGCTTTCATTGAATTGAAAACTGAGTAGCTGGATTTTTATACTTTTTTTTTAATAAAGGGAACTAATTCCCCCGTCACTTCATTTACATTACGAAGACCTTATAATTACTTTTTACAACTATCAAACTTAACCAAGATGACTAATACCTATCCGGAGAAGAAAAATCTCTACCGACTGCCCTATTCCATGAACGATAATCCCATTGGTTGGATTGAGGCTACGGACATCTGCAACATCAAATGCAAAGGTTGTTACCGACTTATCATGGGCGAGGGCCACAAACCGTTGGAACAGATTAAGGAAGAAATACTCTTCCTGAGAAAATGGCGCAATTGCGACAATATTACGCTTGCAGGCGGCGAGCCCATCCTGCATCCGCACATCAAGGAAATCGTTGCTTTCATCACTGGCCTTGGTATGAAAACTGTGATACTTACCAATGGGATGGCGCTGAATGATAAAGTGATGCAGGAAATGAAAGATGCGGGGCTTCTGGGCTTTAGCTTTCATATCGACAGCACGCAAACACGCCCAGAATTCAAAAAGCAGCAGATCAAGAGCGAAATGGACCTCAACGATTTGCGGCTCAAATATGCCAGACTACTCAAAAAGTATGGGTTTTATTCACATTTTGGTATTACTGTCACACCCGATAACCTTAAGGAAGTACCTGAGTTCATCCGATGGGCAAAAGACAATATTTTGTTGATCAATGCCATTTCTCTCATCATATACAGAGGCATGCCTGTAACTGATGGCGTAACCTATCATATGCGCGGTAAGAAGGTGGATATGGAATTGGGAAAACTTGGATACACGGTCGATAAGGAAGAATATGAAAAGATTACCATAAAAGCGCCAGATGTTTATGCAGAAATAAAGAAATATTTCCCCGACTACGAAGCCATGGGCTATCTTGGAGGAACTGCCGATCATGAAAGTTTCAAATGGTTGTGGGGAAGTTTGCTCACCAATTCAAAGGGAAAAACTTTTGGCGCACTTGGCGCTAAAACCCTGGAACTGGCACAGTCTTACTATCATTTTACCAATGGGCACTACCTGGTGTATCCAAAAAATCGCATTGGAAAAATGGTGTTCCTTATGTCTGTATTCGATCCAACAGTGAGAAAAGCATTGTGGAAGTTTTTGAAATACTGTCTAGGGAATCCGTTGCGCTTTTTCTACCCGATGAAGTCACTGGGAATCGGTATGGTGCAGGCGCCTGATGTGCTTGAAGACGGCAGGATCGATATGTGCGACGACTGTCCTGATATGTGTGTGTTTGAAGGAAAGCTCGTGAATTCTTGCCGGCTGGATGAATGCCGGATTTTTGGCGATCTACTCACCATTCAGATTGAAAAAGATACGTTTAAACAAAAAACTCCTACACCGGAGGTGGAAGAAGTTCAGTTGTAACTAAAATAAAAGAGGCCCGAAAGGGCCTCTTTCTCTCCTCTTCATGAGCATCCTGCAGAAATGCAGGATGTTTTATTTCAAACTGATTTTAGTTACTATAGTTTAATCCGTGGCCAAACGGAAATAGCGGGTTACCAGAGTCAAACGGCACATCCTCCATTTGCTTTTCTACCGCTTCCACGGAAACAGGTAACTCAAAAGGCAATTTCCCGGTTGGATTGAATTTTCCGAAAACCACATCCAGAACAGCATCATCGTAGGCACCAAATTCACCAAGAAGTCCAGCGGCGCTATTGGCGATTTCAGGTATCACGGCAGGTCTGTCGAGGTACATGCAGATGATGGTAGGTTTTTTAGAGGTGATGGCCAGAATTCGATTCAGTTCCGCGTCGGTAAAGTTAAGGCGCCCCTGGTGAAAGAGCGCTTCGATAAAATTTCCATCCCTTGGATCCCATGGCGTTTGAAGGCGCAATACAACTACATCCGCATCATTGAGGCTATCAACCACTGTGGCATAATTTCCGGCGATGTCCCTGGCAATATTTTCGACATAGATTTTTACATTTCCCGAAAGGGGAAGAACCATCGTGCTATCGGCATTCATAGTGTTTTTCATCAGTACGATCGACTTGCGCTGGGCTTCTTTTCCTTTCGCAACAAACTCATTTTTACCGACGGTATTCACAGCAGTTTCGACATCAATATATGGATTATCGAAAAGACCAATTTGAAATTTTGCACGCAGCAACCTACGTACAGATTCATCAAGGCGGGCTTCTGTAATCTGACCTTCCTTTACCAATTCAAGCAGTTCATTCGTATTGGCATTTCCACCGAACTGATCAACTCCGGCGTCCAGGATTTTTTTTACACGCTGCTTTGCTGACAGGTCATCGACTCCCCAACCGGTGCTTTCAAAAAGCGGAAAACCAAGTAGGGAAAATCCTTCAACAATCCCCCAGTCGGTGCACACAATGCCTTCGTATCCATATTCATTGCGCAGCAGATCAGTGATAATTTCTTTATTGAAACTCATGCCAACATTTTCGCTGGTCTGGTCAACCGGAACGCCGTAATATGGCATGATCATCATGGTGCCTGCTTCAAAGGCGGCTTCGAAAGGTATGATGTGATGACGGAAATTATTTCCAGGATAAACCTGATCCATTCCGTAGCGGAAATGTGCATCCCAACCGTCACCCTGCGGACCACCGCCGGGCCAGTGCTTTGTCATGCACGCCACAGTATGCGGTCCGATTTCAGTGCCCTGGAAACCATAAATATAGGCCGCAGTCATTTTTGCCGAGAGATACGCATCCTCACCAAATGTACCGTTTATACGCGCCCATCGTGGTTCAGTAGCGAGGTCGGCCATGGGGTGTAGAGCAGTTCTTATACCAATCGACCTGAGTTCTTCCGCGGCTATCTTTCCAAATTCTGCTACAAGTGCGCTATCGTTGGTAGCCGCTAAGCCAATAGGTTCGGGCCATTTCGAAAATTCACCCCCAAGCAGTTCATTGCCTATGAAGTTGCTGATACCATGTCGCGGATCGGAACTTATAGTTACCGGAATACCCAGCCTGTCCTGCTCGGCGAGTTTTTGCAGGTTGTTGTACCACATGGCTAAATGTCGCGTATCCGGGATCATGAACAAGTTGTAATGCCTGATCTTTTTGTTCAGCATGACATCATAGGTAGAAACCATACTGAATGAGGCTGGATCCGGCTTGTCGAGTAGCTGACCCTCCGCGCCCACACCTAATGGAGGATGCCACAGCATGCCTACTTTTTCTTCGACGTTCATTTGAGAAATCAAATCTTCCACCCTGGCCGCTACCTGCTGACGACTGTCTTCATAAATGTCTAATTTGTCATTGCCATTCAGATCGCGAAATGTATGTCCGTCTTCTGAAAGCGTTTTCTTCTCCGTCAAAGCGGACTTGGCTGAGGAATTGATGGTGAAATAATAAATATGAAAGGAAAGCAGCGCGAGAATAATAATGCCCACAATCCCAAGTACTGAATACATAATGATCTTCAAAAACTTCTTCATCCTTTCTATTGGGTTTTAATTGTTAACAAAACACATTAAATCATTGGGATAAAAGTAATTTCCTCCATGATCCCTTTCGTCCAACCTGTGATTTTTTGGACTTTGGACATTAGTCCATCATCCATTCAAGCATATTAAGTTGCCTTTTACTGAATAATTTTACCTCATACAAAAAAGCCAATTGTCCTTTGCGGATGTGTGGTATATTCGAACCCGATTATAATAATCTAAAGCAATGAACAAATTAAACTCAATCGCATGTATTGGCGCTTTTTGTCTCGGAATTATCCATGCCAATGCGCAGATCAATGCCCGCTTGTTACAACAACCCGATGTCTCAGAAACACATATCTCATTTGTATATGCCGGCGATATCTGGACAGTTCCCAAAAGTGGCGGTACAGCCACACGACTAAGTTCACCTGTAGGAATTGAAAGCTTCCCCAGGTTTTCACCCGATGGAAAATCGATCGCTTTTTCAGCCAGTTACCATGGCAATGTCGATGTATATACCATGCCGGTAACTGGTGGCATGCCGGTGCGTCTTACCCAACATTCGTTTGGTGACAGGGTCATCGATTGGCACCCTGATGGAAAAAGAGTACTTTTTTCTTCAAGTCGTGAAAGCGGGAGACAGCGCTTCTCGCAATTTTATCTGGTATCAGCTGAAGGAGGTCTTGCGGAAAAGTTGGTGGTGCCTTATGGAGAATTTGGCACTTTTTCACCCGACGCAAAGCAATTTGTCTATACTGATAAATCCCGGACCTTCCGCACCTGGAAACGTTACCGCGGCGGCATGGCGCCGGAAATCACTTTATTCAACATGGAGACGCTGGCTTCAGAGCGCATCGCCGTCAGTGATGCCAATGATGAGTTGCCCATGTGGGGTGGTAATACCATTTACTTTCTGTCAGATAGAGACGGTAACAGCCGGGCTAACATCTGGTCTTTTGACATCGCGTCCAAAGCGGTGAAGCAACTGACACACTTTGCCGATTATGACGTTCATTTTCCATCGATCGGCCCAAAGGATATTGTTTTTGAAGCAGGGGGCATGCTTCATTTACTCAATCTTTCAACAGAAAAAGTCTCCGAAGTCCAGGTAAATGTCGTTACAGATCAGATCACGCTCCAGCCAAAACTGGTAGATGCTGCCGGTTTCATGGCCAATGTCCGCATAGCACCCGACGGAAAACGAGTCGTCGTAGAAGCCAGGGGAGATTTGTTTTCAGTTCCCGCAGAAAATGGATATGTGAAAAACCTGACGCAATCCAGTGGGATGGCCGAACGCTACCCGGCATGGTCGCCTAATGGAAAATTTATTGCTTATTGGAGTGACAAATCGGGTGAATACGAACTTCAACTTCTGAATATGGAAACCGGCAAAGAAGAGTCACTTACTACCTACGGCCCCGGGTTCCGGTATCAGCTTTACTGGTCTCCGGACAGTAAAAAGCTCGCCTTTGTAGATAAAGCCATGAAAATGAAGATTTACGACACAGAAGGAAAACGCACCATCGAGGTAGACAAAGGCTCGCGGCTATTCGAGGGTGGGCTGCGCGGATTCACGGTTTCCTGGTCAGCCGACAGTAAATGGCTCGCCTATAACAACGAGGTGGGTAATGGAAATATGGCGCTTTTCCTGTTCGACACAAAAGCTCTTGTGAAACATCAGGTAACTAGCGGATATTATCAAACAATGAACCCAGCGTTTGATCCGGAAGGAAAATACCTCTATGCATTGACAAACCGCAGTTTCAGCCCTAATTACAGCGATTTCGATAATTCATTCATCTATCCTAATGCCACGCAGGTTGTGGCTATTTCGCTCCGCAATGACGTGCCATCTATCCTCGCGCCTGAAAATGATGAAGTAGAGATCAAGAATGAGGAAGGAAAAAATGAGGCAAATGATACAAAATCCGGTAAAAAAGAAAAGAAAAAGGAAATTGAAAAGTCTGATTCCACGACTGTGAAGGAAGTATTGATTGATATCGAAGGCTTCGAAGGGCGTATGGTATTCCTTCCGGAAAAGCCAGGTAACTATACCAATGTACAGGCTGTAAAAGGTAAAATCGTATTTATGAAAATGCCAAATACTGGTTCGGATGAAGAAGGAGGGGCAGTAAAATACTTTGATTTGGAAAAAAGAGAGGTAAAAACCATTGTCGCCGGAGCGGATGGCTACCTGATCGCAACCGATGGCGGTAAAATGGTCGTGACCAAAGGGAACTCGCTATTTATCACTGATGTGGCGCCAGATCAAAAACTCGAAAAGCCGCTGAATACCGCCGATATGAAAATGACGGTTGATCCAATGGCGGAGTGGAAGCAGATATTCAGGGATGCGTGGCGCTTAGAGCGCGATTATTTCTATGACGAAAATATGCATGGTGTGGATTGGAATGCGATGTATGAACGGTACGGCAAACTTGTTGAGGATGCTGCTACGCGCGAAGACGTGAATTTCATCATTGGTGAACTAATCGCTGAACTAAATGCCTCACATACATACAGGGGCGGTGGTGATCAGGAAAGTGGAAAAAAGGTTAATGTAGGATACCTCGGCGTGGATTATGAATTAAACGAGGGAAAATACCGTATTAAATCCATCCTTAAAGCAGCTCCCTGGGACATTGACATAAAGTCTCCCCTCGATATGCCGGGCGTAAAAGCACAGGCCGGGGATTATCTTCTCGCTGTCAACGGTGTCCCTGTCGACGTGAAGTCTGAGCCCTTTATGGCTTTTCAGGGCCTTGGCGGAAAGACTGTTGAACTAACTCTCAACTCCCAACCAATCATGGAGGGTGCAAGGAAAGTAATCGTACAGACATTGGATAGCGAGGAACAATTGCGCTACATGGCGTGGATTGAAGCACAGCGCAAAAAAGTAGATTTAGCAACAGCGGGAAAAGTCGGTTATATCTATGTGCAGAGTACCGGGATCGACGGACAGAATGATCTCGTCCGTCAGTTCATGGGCCAATGGGATAAGGAAGGACTTATCATCGACGAGCGCTTCAACAGCGGAGGGCAAATTCCAGACCGCTTCATTGAACTACTCAACCGGAAGCCTTTGGCATTTTGGGCTGTCCGCGATGGCAAAGACTGGCAATGGCCACCCGTGGCGCATTTTGGGCCAAAAGTAATGCTTATCAACGGCTGGAGCGGTTCAGGTGGGGATGCGTTTCCGGATTATTTCCGAAAGTCGGGCCTCGGACCATTAATCGGTTCACGAACCTGGGGAGGGCTTATCGGTATTTCGGGCTGTCCGCAACTGATCGATGGTGGCAGTGTCACAGTCCCAACCTTTAGAATGTATGATACAGATGGCAAGTGGTTCAGAGAAGGCCATGGTGTTGATCCGGACATTGAAGTATTGGAAGATCCAACGGTGCTTGCCAAAGGCGGCGATGCCCAACTCGAAAGAGCTATCGCGGTAATGATGGAAGAAATGCAGAAAAATGGTTTTAAAAAACCACAACATCCGCCCGTAGAGCCGCGGTAAATCTGCTCAAATATGTGGGGCCGGAGTGAGTTTTTACTCCGGCTTTTTTATGACCGATTTGCGGTATTCGGATGGTGTATATCCGGTATATTGTTTGAATAACGCGTTGAAAGATGATTTGGAATTGAAGCCGCACTCAAGTGCAATGGAAAGAAGTGACTTATGTTCGCACTGGTAGTCCTGCAGCAAAAGCTTCACTGCTTCCACACGGTAATCGTTTACCATCACGAAAAAATTCTTGTTCATTTCTTCCCTCAGTATTTCTGTAATGTAATGCCTGGGCAGTTTCATACCTTCAGCGAGCTGGCTCATTGTCAATTCCGGGTTCAGGTACGGATGTTCTTCAGTCATGTATTTTTCCAGCCTGGTTATGAGCATCCTCCGTTTTTCTTTCGGAAGCGCGAGCGTGTCTTTCGATTCATGTTGTTCATTACTCTTCCATTCTATTACTGGCTGATTGAATCCGTAATAACTCAGGAAAAAGCAAAAAAAGGTCAGTCCCGCCGCCGGGATAAGATGTGATGTGTTGAAAAGCCGGTAAGCGATATTTCCTGCCAGCAAGTTCAGAATCAAAGCCAGGTAAGTAAATAAGAAAATGGCAATGATATGTCTCAACCAGCCCAGATTTACACCAGATGAATCATAAGAATAGTCGTCGCGGATGGTCTTTTCATGCTTCCGCAAAATTCTTATGGATAAAAAGCTATATACCGAAAGCGAAGCCAGAAGTGTGATGACTCGTGATATATTCAATATAAACCAAGACGTGGAGGACTGAATTTCTTCCGCCTGAATCGATTTGTTCGTAAAAAATACAAAGTGCACGATGGAAAACAGCAAATAGGGGGCAAAATGCAAATAGTCCCTGAAGCTCCATGTATGACGTCTTCCGGTAATGAACGAGGTATACAAATATAGGAACGGCCCGAACGTAAGTGCGTAAAACCCAAAATTTGACGTAACTCCATGCCATGGCGATCCGATGATTTCAAATAGCATATGCCACAATTCCAGGGATATGAAAAGCATCCACCATGCCAGCATCTTGTCAGAAATAGCCTGTCGCCGCCTTGTAAAAAGGAAAAGCGCCGCGAAGAGGCTCTGGGCAATACCAATGTGAAACAGCCAGTTCATACATTAAAAATACCTAAAAAATCCATGACTGCTATTGAGTAATACCCCGGCCGATCTCCTGATTCCATAAAAGTTGTTAATAGAAGGGCGAATTAGGTATTTTTATAATGCATTGATATATAGGAAGATAGATTGCAATTACGTATCAATTCATAAGGTAAGACCCCTAAGGCCATTTTTTTTCAGCAGTCAACTGCAACCTTCCGTTAGTTCACATACAACAATGATAATATAGGATCAGCAAAAACCAGATCAATTAAGTACAAAGAGGAATTGCTGACACGATATAAAAGAATTTTTCATGGTTAGGTTGTCTGTTTAATCGAAAAAGCAAGTCACTAGACTTGCTTTTTTTCTTTCTACCAATTGCAATTCGTTGCACTTCCTACAGGTAGTATCATCCGCAATTCAGGAATTCACTTAAATTTGTCAGCTATAAAACAATTAGGCAATAAAACAGTAGTTCTATTAAACACATACAATCATGAAAGAATTTATCACAAAGCATCGCTCTCTCATGGAAGAGACCGAGAAACAGCTCAATAGCCAGATTAAACTCGAAGCCGTATCTTCAGCCCTATATCTGTCCATGGCTTCATGGGCCGAAATCAAAGGATACCAAAATTCATCTGCTTTCCTTTACAAGCATGCTGACGAAGAACACATGCATATGATGAAGATTTTCCGCTATGTAAATCAGGCTGGCGGCCATGCACTTCAACCTGAAATATCCGGGGTTCCACATGATTTCAAATCGCTTAGGGCAATCTTCGAAAATATCCTGGAGCACGAAATCGTGGTCACCAAGTCGATTCATTCGCTCGTAGATCATTGCTTTATAAACAAGGATTTCACCACATTCAGTTTTCTGCAGTGGTATGTTACTGAACAGCGGGAAGAGGAAACGCTGGCACGCCGCGTCCTGGAGATATTTGACATCATAGGGGAAGAGGGTCTTGGACTTTGGACTATTGATCAGGAGATTGGTAAACTCGGTGCTGCTGCAGCAGGAGACACAACAGGGGAAAGCGCAACATAGGTTTCAAACTTTCTAAAAGGAGAGCTGTCTTATACAATTCGTGTCCAGCTGTACGTGGGCGAGTGCGTGAGACAGCTTTTTTATGGTGCAACCATTTGCATAAGAATGCTGCTAATCCAGCCGGCATAGGTGCCCAGCGCATAGCCTAAAACAGCCAGCAGTACCGCCACCGGAGCCAATGATGGGTGAAATGCCGCAGCGACTATTGGTGCGCTTG
>JBGSYX010000463.1:0-2122 GCA_041750735.1 Cyclobacteriaceae bacterium | reverse complement strand
ATGTAGTTTGTGTAAAACCATTTTTTCTACACAGTTTACACTTGTATTTATTTGTTGGCTACAATCATTTTGTAGTGTAAGCTTGTATACATTATGCCAATCTCTCGCTAGTTTGTCAACTACATTTTAAAAAATCTTATTTATTTCATTTTGAAGAGTTTTGCCGATCAATCCTTGCTTTGAAATGCACTGATTAAAACCTTTGCAGCACCCTGAGCGGTTACTGTTCCGTCTGCCAGTTCCACCGTTCCTTTCGTTTCGAAGAAACGACCTTTGGAACGGACAATCCAGCCTTTTATGAGTAGCGGAACGCCGATCGGCGTAGGCTTGATGAATCGAATTTCCAGTCGGGCGGTAACTGCGTCCATCCCTTTTGCATACAGATAACGAGCCATAATTTCATCTAACAACGTACTGACTATCCCGCCATGCATAATCCCATCATAGCCCTGATGCTCAGCCTGACCTGTAAAGTTGCTAATATAAGTGTTTTCCTCTTCCGCAAAAACAAGCTTAAGGCCAAAGGGATTTTGCGGTCCGCAGGCAAAGCACCACTGACCACGTTGGATCGCCTCATTATTCAACGCCGTTCACCTCTTAACTTATTTTATGCGGCCTCTATTCCACTCAAAGTTATTGGGCAAGAAAGGATTTTATTTCCCATACAACTTGATCATACTTCGTTAGCACAATATTATAATGATTCGCTCCTTCGATTGTCACATAGCGACTTCCAATCGGTAACCCAAGAACGAATTGTCTACCCTTTTCCGGGATGACAAGAGGTATCCTTTCTGCCCCAATAATAAAACCATAAGGTGATTGCAATAACAACGCAGGAACTTTTATTCCTGAATATAACTTGCCAAGATCAAGTGGACGAGATTTCACTTTGGGAAAAATAGCATACTTTGCCGTTTTCGGGATCACTGTACCGTCAAGGTTATGGAATACGTCATACCAGTAATAGCGAGCAACATATTTATTCCAATCATCCTTATAGTATGGTCCCTTTTTCGCTTCAGCAAGATAGGTTTGAAAATCGGCGTATTGTTTCCCTAGTCTCGCAAATGCCGGTTTTAACCCCTTATATATTTTGTCCCGATGTTCACGGGTAAAGCTTAGACCCCCATCAACAAGAATCAAACGTGAAAGTCTCTCCGGGTATTGGTTGGCAAATATTACCCCGATTTGAGCGCCCATTGAATGTCCTGCAAAAATGACCTTGTCAATCTTTAGTATATCAAGAATCTGCTTTACATCTTGCGCATACTGCCATTGGTCATAATAGCCAGATTCCGGTTTATCACTGTCGCCTCGCCCCCTAATATCCAATGCAATTACATGGTATTGATCAACTAGTCTTTCGGCAACAGCATCCCAATATCTAACATTTGCAGTTAACCCATGCACAAGTATAATAGTTTTCCCTTGCCCACCGTAATCAACGAGGTGAAAATTTATGCCACCCGCTTCTATCATCTTATCCTGTGCATTAAAATAAGCAGGTGTTGATGCGCATACAATTTGGGGACAAATTATGCATAAAATCACCCCGACAGCGAATATCAGCACATATAGTTTTTTCATCGTTCTCCTCCTTTGTTTCGAGTACAAAACTCTGTTCGTGTTGGAGCAACTACACTATCTACCTGTGTTGTTAAATTTTATTCGATCGCCGCCACATACCCATCCTCTCTGCTTCTGCGATCAGTTGCTCCTGAAAATCCGGATGTGCGATGTTGATGATTTTTTCTGCACGTTGCCATATTGACAATCCTTTGAGATTAGTTTTGCCGAATTCAGTCACAACCCAATGGGTGTTCGTGCGTGTTGCTGTAACTGTTGCTCCTTCTGTCAGTGTCGGTCTGATTCGGGAATGTTTTTTTCCGGATTTGTCTTGATACGTCGACGGCAGACAAAGAAAGCTCTTTCCATTACGCGAGAAATAAGCGGCTTCGACAAAATCCAGCTGTCCGCCCGCTCCGCTGAAGGTCGTTGTTCCTATCGACTCGGAGCAAGCCTGTCCAGTCAAGTCCAGTTCCAACGCCCCATTGATTGACGCGAAATTATCATTCCGTGATGCAATGCACGGGTGATTGACATAATCAACAGGATACGC
>JBGSYX010000462.1:0-16923 GCA_041750735.1 Cyclobacteriaceae bacterium | reverse complement strand
TCTCCCAGCAGATCAAAAACAATGGTTTTCCCATCAGGACTCACGTCGAGGTTCATCCATGTGCCTTCTGATGTTTCGATGGACTTCGTGATAAATGGTTCTGTTGGACTGTTCACATCCCATTTTTCAGGTTTTGAATCCTGGGCGCTGACCCGGAAAATTCCCGGGCAAATCAATAGTGATACAAGAATTAAAAATAGTCTGCATTTCATGGCATTATTCCAGATTGGTAAAAGATTCAACGCAATAAAATAACGCTTCAAAAGTGTCATTTAAAAGAAACCATATCAGAATTACAAGTAGCCCTTCGCAATCTCTTATTTATTTGGACATATTTTACAAAACAGAATAAAAACAACTGTTTTTGGGACTTTGGACGAACGACTACAGTATATTTTAGCAGTTTGACTGACTACAGTCATTTGGATAGCTGATAAATAAAGTTATATTGGCTTTGTTTAACATTATTTTTTATGTCAACCACCGATTATAAATCCCTTGAGCACAGGTTGTTTACGATGGCATCGGGAATTAGCGCGTTGGTGTCGTTTGTACTTATCATAGTAGATACCTTCGTTTCCCACACCTATATCTCTTCATTTGTGGGGCTGGTAGCAATCACCATATTTGGGACTTTCTATTACCTTGGAAAGTATAAGGGTAAACACAAGGTTTTGGTGACGCCCTATCTTTGCCTCACCATTTTGATAATGAATGTAGCCTGGTTTACCGGCGGTGGACTGAACATTACGAATACTTTTGTTTTCTTTCTCATCATGATCATGGCGGTGATTTTGCCAAAAAAGGCTTCGCGACCCATTTTCATCGCCATCATTTTTATAAACCTCACCATATTCACAGCACTGGAGTTTCTGAATCCGGCATACAGTCAGTTAGTTACCGATGATACCGAATTACAGGTAGTCAATACCATTGTGCTCTTTGTAGCATTTGCAATCGGTGCCTATGTCCTTGTGTTTTTCAAAAACAACTATGAAAGTGAGCGTGAGAAAGTCGGGATGCATCTAAAGGCACTTGATGAAAAAAACTCTGAAATCAGTGGTCAAAACGAAGAACTCATTCAATACCAGGAAGAGGTGATGGCCCAGCGCGATTTTATTGAAGAGAAAAACAATATACTTCAGGAGCAGGCAATCGAATTGGAAATTGCCAATAATGAGATTCAGCACATGAATGCATCACTGGAGCGAATTATCGATGAACGCACCCAGAAGTTGAAGATATTGAACAGCGATCTGGATATGCTCATGTACAGGAGCAGCCACGATTTCAGAAGACCGCTAACAACCTTGATGGGATTGCATGAAATCGCCAGGCTCACCGTGAAGGAGGATATCAGCAAAGAGCTATTTGCCAAGGTTTACACTACTGCCCTCACCATGGATAAAATGTTGCTGAAGTTTTTTATGCTGTACAACATTAACCACTTCCGAAATCTCAACGAAGGCATTTCTTTGGATGAAATCGTTTCCAAAATTGACAAAAACCTCATAGCCAGAAAGAAAAACATCGACTTTCATTCCAGTGTCAATGTCAGGAATTACAATACCAACGATGAGCGAAACAACCTCATTGAGATCATCCTGGAAAACCTCGTGGAGAATGCACTAATCTATAATTCCAAAGAACATATGGAGGTTGAATTGACCATTCACGAAAATGAAGGGTCACTTCAAATCATAATCAATGATAACGGCAACGGAATCCCGGAGGCACATTTGGATAAAATATTTGAAATTTACTTCCGGGGGAGCACATTATCTTCAGGCAACGGACTTGGTCTTTATGTGGTAAAGCGTGCCGCCGAAGCGCTAAATGCCAGCGTGAAAGTAGATAGCCGGCTCAATGAATACACCCGGTTTGAAGTTAGCTTTCTTGTTTAGCCGGTCAGTTCCCGACCCACACAACCTTTTCAGAAAGCGGCTTCCGTTTGCTACCGGGCCATTTCGATTTAGGGATACCCATATACAGAAAACCCAGTAACCGGTCTTTTTCACCGAGCCCGAAAAACTCCTTCGCTTCTTCGAAGTACGTGATGCCACTGGATCCCCAATAACACCCGATACCGTGGGCGCTTGCTGTGAGTTGCATATTTTGAATCGCGCAGGCTACGGCTTCTATTTCTTCGATTTCGGGCAGCCGTTCTTTTGGATCGCGCTTCATACCGATAGCAATGATGTGGGAGGCAAGTAGTGGCTTGGTTGCCAGCTTCTCATGATCACCTTCGTTAAATGTTCCATTTGCCGTTGTTACTTGCTTATATACAGATGCCATGAAATCGGCAAGTCTTTTCAGTCCTGCTCCGCTAAATACAGTAAAATGCCATGGCTCCGTCATTTTATGGGTGGGCGCCCAGATGGCGTTTTCGAGTATTTCGTCAATTATTTCCTTTTTAATGACCTCATCAGAATATTGCGCAGGGTAAAGCGATCGGCGATAGCGGATCAGTTTGGTAATTTCTTGGGTATTAAATGTTTCCATGATTTAGTATTTATTTAAATGAACCCGGATTCCGACAAAATAATTCCTTGTTGGCGCTGCATTGAAATACCTGCCCCCAAATGCATTGAGGTCATTGCCAAGACTGTATTTTTCATCCAGCATATTGTCGACGCCGGCATATAGCTCAATGCTGTGTTTTTGGTAAATATCCATAAAATATCCAGCCCTCAGACTTAGTAATTGGTAGCTTTCAGAATAGACCGTATTCCCATCGTTGAGTGGAATCCTGTCGGTGAAGTTATGGGTAAAATTCAGGTAAAACCCAGCCTTCGATTCTAAATCGATGGTAGATACCAGCACGTTTTTAGCAGTGCCTGTGAGATCGTTACCAGAATAGTCAATGTTTTCACCGCCATTGTCTTTCACATAATCTTCGAAGGTAAAGCCGTTCCAGGTGTACGCCGCTTGAATTTTGAGCATAGAAATGAACGATGCTGGCTTATTTAGAACCTGATAAGACACCAACGTTTCCAGGCCGGGTTGTGAGGTGGTTCCGGCATTTTCAAAAATTACCGAACCGCCTTCGGTAGCTTTGCTGACGATGGTCTGGCTCTGTTTCATCCAAAAGCCCGTTACATCATAAAAAAGCCGCCCGTTTAAGCTGTTGCCTCGGGTCCCCACTTCATAGCTGACGCCCCGTTCTGCTTCGAGAGCGCTATTGATACCACCATCGCTGGTACGGACTTCTTCTGTAGTTGGCGGTGAGAAGCCCGAACTTACCGATGCATAAACGGAAATGGCATTTGATAATTTGCCGATGAGGCCTACACGGGGCACGAATTCAGGATTGAAAGTTTTGGTAATCTGATAGCTTGTATCGAGAGCCACATCGCGTATGCGATGAATGTCGTAATTGAGATAATTTAAGCTGGCGCCTGCCGTGGCAATCCAGCTTTCGCTCAGGTTCATACTTACCTGGCCAAACACAAATGCCATTTGGGATTTCAGTCCATCCTGGTAGCGAAGCGTATCGGCATAGCCATTCACATTGCCGTGACTACTGGCTTCAAAATTGCCCAAATTCCATTCCACCCCGGTAGTCACTGCCGTTGGCATATTGACGATCTGGGTATTGATACTAAAAATTGATCGTCCGCCGAAAGAATGTAATTTTTCAAGTTCATAATTATTTGTGAAAGGATTTTCCTTCACATTATTGGTGAAAAAGAGCGACGTGGAATTGCTCAAACTTTCATTCCAGGAATAATCCTGCACTATTCCGGCAAGGAAATACTGGTTGTCAATGGAGGCATTTTGTGTTTCAGCACCAGGCCGCGCCTGCCTTGGGTTTTCATTATATTGTTGCAGAGTCAGTCCGCCGGGTGTTTCATAGTACATATCGGAAAAAAGCATTTGTGCTGAAATCGTGCGCTTTTCTGAGGTGAAAAACGTGCCGCCAGCCTGAAATACTTTGCGCTCCGACTCCGTATGATCGCGATAACCGTCGGCCATCTGACTGGCAAATCGCATGGAAAAACGATGATTATCGGAGGAGCTATTCACATTGGCAGTTAATTTTTGAAAGCCAAAAGAACCCAAGCCGTAACCAACTGAGGCGCTCACAGGGCTAGCCGGTGTGGATTCTCCTTTGAGGTTGATTACACCGCCCATCCCGGCGCCGAAGACACTTCCCGCAGGCCCCTTGATTATTTCCACGCTGCCTATGTTGTTTAAATCGAGGGCATTGATCGGAGAATTACCATTGGGATCGGTGAAGGGAATGCCATTCCAGTAAACTTTCACATTCCTTACCCCAAAAGGCGCCCGCAACAAACTTCCCCTGATACTGATCCGGTAGCTGATCGGTGAGCGCTCCTCAAACCTGATGCCTGGGAGCGTATTCATGGGTCGTACCATAGAATCATCACCAAACCTACGAAACGCAGATGCTGGCGCAATGGCATAGGAAGCAGCGATTTCACGCAGTTTTCTATTGTCTTCAAAACCAAGTACCGTAATATCAGACATAAGGAGATAATCTGCTTCCAGGAGCACCAAATTTTCACCTTCCACTACGGTTAATGATTTTGACGTATATCCCACAAAGGAAATAGTAAGTTTTATTCCTCCAACAATTTTTGAGTTCTCCGTTTTTCCATCTGTTCCTGTGATAAATACTTCACCTGAAACAGGATTAATAATACTGGCTCCTGCGAGCGGCTTACCGGTTTCGGCATCTTTAACATAAATGCGTACCTGCGCCATCGATTGAAGCGAGGTAAAAAGGAACACAGTAATAAGCACTATCAATCGTTGCATGAAATGTTTGCTAATTCATCAGCCGCAAAATTGCTATTTCTGCGGCGTAATCAAAAGGTTTTCGCATCTGAATGGCTGAATGGGAATTTCATGTAAATTTGGGGCTTTGCTTAGCTACCAAACGAATACCTAGTAACATAATGAGAAAAAAAATATTACAAACCGGTGCCGAGGAACTCACCTACGAGATACGCGGAATTGTGAAAAAAGGTGAGCAACTGAAAAAACTCGGTTGCGACATCATGTGGGAAAATATTGGCGATCCGGTACAAAAAGGAGCGAAGCTGCCGCAATGGATAAAAGGAATCATCAGCAACCTGGCGCAGGACGACCTCACCTACAGTTACTGCCATTCGAAGGGAGTGCTGGAGACAAGGCAGTTTCTGGCTGGCAAGAATAATGCCCTTGGAGGCGTGCAAATCACGGAAGATGATATTCTTTTCTTCAATGGTCTTGGCGATGCGATCGGAAAAATTTATCAATACCTCATTCCGCCGGCAAGGATTATAGGCCCTTCACCGGCATATTCCACACACTCGTCTGCTGAGGCGGCTCATGCCAACGATCACCCGTTAACCTATAACCTCGATCCGGCGAACAATTGGCTGCCCGACATGGATGATCTGTATAAGAAGGTGAAGTTCAACCCCAATATTGTCGGGATTCTCATCATCAACCCGGACAATCCAACCGGTATGGTGTATCCGCTGGAGATTTTAAAACGTTTCACCGAGATCGCCAGGGAATTTGACCTAATGCTGATCAGTGATGAAATCTACGTGAACGTCACCTACAATGGAGCGAAGGCTTATTCGCTGCCGCAGTATATTGCCGATGTGCCCGGTATTGCCTTAAAAGGTCTATCGAAAGAAGTCCCATGGCCCGGCTCCCGATGTGGATGGGCAAAATTTTATAATAGGAGTAAAGACCTGGAATTTGACAAGCTCTGCACTACACTCGAAAATGCCAAGATGATCGAGGTGTGTTCCACCAAGCTGCCCCAGTTGGCTATACCGAAAATAATGGGTGATGATCGTTATCTGGATTATTTGCACAATAACAACGAGAAAATCGGAAGGAGGAGTCAGATCATTACTGATATCCTGAAATCATGTGAGGGGATATATTTCAATCCAACATCAGGGGCATTTTATAATACCATCGTTTTCAAAGCGGGTGTTATCAATAATCGACAAAAACTCCATATCGAAGATAAAGCCATACGTGAAATGGTGGAAGGTTGGGTAGCCCAACCGGACATCGCTGATGACAAGCGATTTGTTTATTATCTCCTTGCCGCCAAGGGCATCTGCGTGGTTCCGATAAGCAGCTTTTGCTCCAACTTATTGGGATTCAGGGTGACACTCCTGGAGGATAATGAAGAACTTTTGAAAAAAACATTCAATTCGATCAGCGAAGCAATTAGTGAATATATAAAGTCATAATCGGGCTAAACTTCTCCTTCATAACCGTATCCTATTCCTTCCACAGCGCCTTTTACGGCGCTAAGGTCGATCTTGTCACCTTTGAGCAGGACATGGCCCGTTGCCAGGTCTACGTCTATCGATTCGATTCCAGCGATCGAGGCTATATTATTTTGAACATTGGCTTTGCAGTGGTTGCAGGTCATACCGCTCACCTTTACTATTTTTTCATTCATTACATCTGTTTTTATGTTGGACAAGGATTTCGATTTAAATAAATATTTCTTGACGTAGCCATTCGCCAGAAGTCCAATCATCAATAATGCGGAACCTATATTCAACCATTGCGGAAGCAAGTGTGATCCATGCGAGTCAGCACTATGATTCATGGTTGATAAAAACCAGCTTGCAGGGAGAAACTCATTTACAAAAATTCCGGCAACCAAAGCTCCGCCGATGATAGCTACCAAATAAGTGGTAAGCGTTTTTCTCCCAAGTACCTTACCGATAACAGTTACCGTTGCGGCATTTGTAGCCGGGCCAGCCATAAGAAATACGATTGCAGCTCCGGGCGAAAGGCCTTTCATCATCAACACCGCGGCAATTGGAACAGATCCTGTAGCACATACATAAAGCGGAACGGAAGCTCCTAAAACAATGAGCATACTTAAATATTCATTACCCAAATAATTAGTGAAGAAGTTTTCAGGAATCAGCACATCCATAAGTGCAGCTAGCAGCAACCCGATAATGAGCCACTTGGCAATATCTTCCAGAAACTCCACAAAGGCGTAATGGAGCATGGAAAAAAACTTGTTTTTACCATGGGTATTCTCATCCGCTAATCCAGAGGCTATATTTGCTTTGGGCTCAGGATGCTCTTTAGAGAAGCTATTGGTGAGTACACCACCGAGCACACCTGTGATAAGAGCAATAATTGGGCGAATGATGGCTAACGGAAGGCCGAGAAGCGCATAAGTGGCAAAAATAGAGTCAACTCCGGTTTGAGGTGTTGAAATAAAAAACGAAACTGTAGAACCACGGGAAGCGCCATTTTTGAAAAATGATATCCCGGTAGGTATGACGCCACAGGAACATAAAGGAAGAGGAATACCGATGAGCGCCGCATTGATTGTGGACCGGATATCGTTTTTCCCAAGGTATCGGGTGATTTTGTCCTTCGGCATAAACACATGCAGCAGGCCGGCGATCAAAAATCCAATCAGCAGATAAGGCGACATCTCGACAGTGAGATTCCAAAGTGACTGTATGTATTCTTCGAGCAATTGGATCATTGTTGTTTTCGTATTGGCCTACTTCTGTATTTTGTAGTACAAATTTATTATTTTGCTTTTAGAAATATAAAAGTAGTTGATTCCCGCTGTTTTGTATATTGTTAAAACCAATCACTTAGTTTTTGTTTCCCAACACGCGCCTTTTCTTTTCAAAAAACAATTCTCAGTTCTATCTATGAAAATCCTCCTGCGACTTGAAGAACTCGCCATGTTCGCCGCTTCCCTCGTTTTGTTCTTACAAACAGGTGTTGCGTGGTGGTGGTTTTTGGTTTTTCTTTTAGTGCCCGACATCTCCATGCTCGGATATTTATCCGGGTCTTCCACCGGTGCTGCGATCTACAATTTTGCACACCATAAGGCAACTGCTCTTGTCGTAATAGCCGTTGGCTTTTTCATGGATTGGCAATATGTATATTTATGCGGACTCATTCTTTTTGCACATTCGTCTATGGATCGGTTTTTCGGATATGGATTAAAATTGAAAGAAGGGTTCCATTTTACCCATCTTGGCAACATAGGAAATTAAGCATTATAGATATGATCTCGACAATTCAGCCCACCAAAAAAATAGCACTCGTAGCCCATGACAACATGAAGCCAAGCTTAGTGGAATGGGCCAAATTCAACAAGGAAAAATTAAAGCAGCACACCATTTTTGCCACAGGAACTACGGGTCGTTTGATTGAAACAGAACTTGGCGTACCGGTTCGTAAATTCCTGAGCGGCCCGCTTGGAGGTGACCAGCAAATAGGAGCGCAAATTGTGGAGGGCGGTATCGATTTCCTCATTTTTTTCTGGGATCCGCTCGAGCAGCAGCCACACGATCCTGATGTTAAAGCCCTGCTTCGTATTGCAGTAGTATGGAATATTCCCGTAGCGTGTAATCGCGCGAGTGCTGACTTTTTGTTTAGTTCCGAACTTATGGAATTGCCCTATGAACGCAAACTTACGGATCACCAAAACTATTTAAACCGCGATATATCCTTTTGATAATTACCGAAATAAGTTTTTACGATATTCGGGTTGTTTAATATCCAACAATAACTGTAATTTCCGTAGTTAAATTTTACTTAGAGTATGAGAGGAGATATTAAATACTTAATAATCCTATGCCTGATTTATCTCCAGCATGTTACGATAGCCCAACCCGTTGGTTTTAACAATAGCATCATCGATAGTCTGAAATCAGTACTTCCCCAGACCGCTGATAGCGCCCGCGTCGATGTTCTGAACGAAATTGCTTATAACTACTACTATTATAAACTCGATTCCACGGATGATTTTGCGCTCCAGGCGCTCGAGCTTGCAAATTCACTAGGTTATCGGAAGGGCCTTGCCGAAGCACAGCGGATGATGGGTATTTCGGCAAAAGCACTGAATAACCATGCTAATGCTATAGTGTGGCTCACGGAAGGATTGGAAACAGCACGTAGCATTCATTATGATCAGGGTATTGCCGATATTCTGAACAGCCTTGGGATTTTGTATGATTACATCGACGATTATGAGCAGGCCAATATGTATTTCAGGGAAGGCGCAAAATACCAGCAGTTGGCAGGGAACAGGACCAGAGAAGGGATTGTTTATACAAATACCGGCGTGTCGTACATCCATAAAGACGATTTAGATACTGCACGTTACTTTTTTCTAAGAGCGCTCAGTATCCTCGACTCCCTTGCCGACCCGGTATGGCAGGCTATGGTGTATAGTCAGTATGGAGGGCTGCTGGTTCGGACTGGACATGTGGATTCCGCGATGTATTATTCTAAGAAAGCAGAATTGCTCAGCGAGAAGCACGGCCAAACCTTCCACCTTAGAAAAGCGAAACAGAACATGGCCGAAATAGCGCTATCAAGAAAAGAGTTCGCCGAGGCTATTGAATACGGCGGTCAGGCGCTTGAATTAAGTCGGGATATTGGATTTCTGCCATATATTGTTGAGGCCCTGAATCTTAATCATAAAATTGCCAAATATAGAGGAAACACTGAGAGAGCCCTGATGTACCTTGAACAGGCCACGGTTTTACAAGATAGCCTGCGACGCGATAAGGCAAAAAGTCAGTCGGGCCTATACGCATACCGATTTGCTTTGGAAATGAAAGAAAATGAAAACGCCTTATTACGGCAGGAACGGGAAGCAGAAAAGGCCATAAACTACGCAAATAGCGCGTTGATTCAGAGGCAAAGAATTATTGTTACGTCCATCACGGCGATCCTGTTTTTTATGTCCTTACTAGCATTGGTTTTCTTTCGTAGGCGCAGCAAGGAGCGACATATCAATAGAAAACTTAAAGAAACAAATGCAGTGCTTGAGGCTCAGAAAAATGAATTAACCTCAACACTTAAGATGGTAGAGCAATTAAATGCTCAGTTGCAGGCGCAAAATACGGCGTTGAATCACAGTGCGATTGTTTCAATTACGGATCTTCAGGCGCACATCGTAAATGTCAATGATAATTTCTGCAATACCACCGGCTACTCCCGCGATGAATTGCTCGGTAAAAATATCCGTATCGTTAATTCGGGCGAACATTCTCAGGAAACATTCCACCAGTTATGGGAAACCATCAGCAAGGGCGACACATGGAGGGGAGAACTTAAAAACAAAAAGAAGGACGGTACATATTATTGGTGTGATGCGGCAATTGCGCCAATCTTCGATGAACACGAAAAGCCAAAAATGTTTTTTGCGCTGCAATTTGATATCTCTCAGCGAAAAAAGTACCTAGAGGAACTTTCTCTGAAAAGCAGGGAATTGGAGGATTTAAACCATTTGAAAGACAAACTGCTATCCATTGTCTCTCACGACTTCAGAAGCCCATTAAACACATTAAAGGGTTCCCTTAGCCTGCTGGTGCGTGGTGCACTCTCTGCAGATGAGTTTAAAATGCTCACAAAAGACCTGCTCGAAAAACTAGATCACACCTATAATCTGCTTGAAAACCTGTTGCACTGGGCCAAAAGCCAGATGGAAGGCATGAAAGTTTACCCAAAGAGGATCGACCTCAACAAGATCGGTGATGATTGTATTGAATTATTAGCGCCTATCGCTGAAAAAAAATTGGTAAAACTCCATAACCAAATAGCACTTGAATCAGCTGCATACGCGGACAATGAAATGATAAAGCTGGTAATCAGGAATCTGATCTCCAATGCTATTAAATTTTCCAACGCACGCGGTGAGGTACTCCTGAGGTCAGAATTACAGGATGAACAGTTGATAATCAGTGTAAAAGATGTAGGCACCGGTATCAGCAACGAGAACCAGGAAAGGCTCTTCAGGACAGAAAGTGTTACCACAAGTGGCACCAGCAACGAACGTGGCATCGGATTGGGTTTGCTTCTTTGCAAGGATTTTGTGGAAAGGAATGGCGGCAGGATTTGGTTTGAAAGCGAATACATGAAAGGTAGCACCTTTTACTTCACCCTTCCTGCAGCCAAAAATCCTGCGGTATAAAACCTGTCGAATTCCTATATTCGCCACAGATTAACACCGCGCTTTATGGATCTGCAAATAATGCCGCACGACCTGAAACTCAAATACCCTTTCGCTATTTCGCGGCATACGTATTTCAGTCAGCCCAATGTTGTCATCCGGCTATATGATTGTAAATTCGATGGCTACGGTGAGGCAACAATGAATCCCTATTATGGAATTACCATAGAACGTCTTGTGGCGGTGTTTGAAAAGATTCGCAGAAAGCTAAAGTCATACTATTTTACGACGCCAGATCTGATGTGGGACGATTTCTCCGATATGCTGACCGAGAATCCCTTTGCCCTGGCAGCATTGAATAACGCCTCCTGGGATTTATTTGGAAAATTGCATGGATGTCCGGTGCGAGAGCTTTTTCCGCTTAAAGGGAATAGTACTCCCATGACGAGTTACACACTTGGCATCGCTTCGCCTGAAATGCTGACAAAAAAAATTATGGATTTTCCATGGCCTGTTTATAAAATAAAGCTGGGAACAACGGATGATATTGGGCTCGTAAGGGAAATACGTAAGCACACAAGTGCTACCATCCGGGTTGATGCCAACTGCGCGTGGACGGCCGCTGTAACTGTAAAAAATGCCAGAGCGCTAATGGAACTGGGAGTAGAGTATATCGAGCAACCTCTTCGCGCGAATGATCCGGATCAACTCCGATGCTTCGAAGAAAGTTGTTTGCCGCTATTTGCCGATGAAAGTTGCCTCACGGAATCTGATGTTAAAACATGTTCAGGGCAATTTCATGGAATTAATATAAAACTCCTGAAATGTGGCGGGATAACACCGGCGCTACGAATGATCCGTCATGCCCGCGAACTCGGCATGAAGATCATGATCGGGTGTATGACTGAAACTTCGGTTGGCATTGCCGCAGCCGCCCAACTATTGCCATTTGTCGATTACGCTGATCTCGACGGGCCACTTTTGCTTGCTGAAGATCTGGCTGCCGGATTGAGGTATGAGCAGGGCCGCCTCATCGTGGGAGATGGGAATGGATTAGGCATTACCTATCATGGATAATTATTGGAATTCAACCATATCGAGGCATGAAAAATTTCTGGCACCTTTTGATTGTTATTGTAAGTCTCATGAGTTGTGCTGAAAAACATGGTTTGATTGAGTCGCTGATGTTGGAGTCAGGCAAATTCCACCAAGTACTTCATGATCCGAGAAAGTATAAGTTGCAGATCATTTACACTCAAATAAACCGCAATTCGGATAACACACCAACATTCACCACCCATAAGTTCAGGGTAAATCCACAAGAATACTTTTATCCGGCAAGTACCGTGAAGCTGCCCATGGCAGCACTGGCGCTGGAAAAAATCAATAAATTATCCATCCCCGGACTCACGGCCAGTTCTCACATGGTCGTGGACAGTATATTTGACTGGCAGCATGAAGTCACCGATGACACAACTTCCGAAAATGGAAAAGCATCTATAGCCCATAGCATCAGGAAGATATTGCTGGTGAGCGATAATGAGGCCTTCAATATGCTCTATGAATTTGTTGGACAGGCGGAAGCAAATCAGGCGCTTCAAGATAAAGGCTATAAAAATACGCTCATTACCCATCGGCTTTCCATTCCGCTCACAGTGGATCAAAATAAGTTTACCGCTCCGGTACGGTTTTTCAAGGATGATGTATTAATTTATTCGCAGGAGGCTACACTGAATAGAAGTAGCCTGGGCGGCAATGTGCCCAGGTTTATCGGCAATGGCTATTTTCAGGGAGATACTATGGTAAATAGGCCAATGGATTTTAAGGATAAAAATGGCTTTGGCCTTGAAGATTTTCACGATATATTAAAGGTTCTTTTGTTTCCAGAGGCAGTTGATCCAAATCAACGATTTCACCTGACAAGTGATGACTACCAGCTGCTTTATAAGGGAATGTATCAGTTTCCCAAAGAATCTGGCATTGTGGCCTACGACAAGTACGACGATGGCTATTGCAAATTCTTCATGTATGGCGGATCAGGTGCTGCGGAGAAAAATATTCGTGTTTTAAACAAGGTGGGCGAAGCATATGGTTTTCTTATCGACATGGCCTACATCGTTGATTTTGATACAAAAATAGAATTTATCCTTGGAGCGGTGATTTATGTAAATGAAGACGAAATTCTCAATGATGATAAATATGATTATGAGAGCGTGGGGTTTCCTTTTTTCCGCGACCTGGGCCGTGTATTCTACGACTACGAATCGACCCGGCCACGAATAAATGTTCCCGATCTCAGTAAATTCAAACCCGAACCATGAGAAAATTGCTATTTTACTTTCCATTAGTATTCGTGGGTTTTTCTTGTTCTGAAAAGCTAGAAATTATCCATGGGCTCATCGATCAGGTCCGGGTAGAATTTGCTCCTGACCCACGCACTGCGCTATTTCAGGTAGAAACCAAAGCCGGAAATCCGGTCATACTCCACGGTGAAACTAACCAGCGCGAGGCAAAAGCTGCACTCTTTAATTTGTTGGCGAAGCATCAAATCGATTTTCTCGATAGTATTGCTGTATTGCCTGTACAAAGTGATGAGAAGCCTTTTGCTTTAATCAATGTCTCGGTAGCCAATTTGCGATCAGCGCCGCAGCACAGTGCAGAGCTAGCAACGCAGGCGCTACTTGGCACGCCTGTCCTGGTTTTGAAAGAGCAGCGCGGTTGGTGTCTTGTACGCACACCTGATCATTACATCGCATGGACAAATGAAGAAAGTTTACGACGTTATTCACGAGTCGAGTTGGAAAGCTGGAAAACCGCCAGAAAAATTATTTACACACAAACCAGCGGCTATGCCATCGATACCTTGCAGCGATTTCGAGTCTCTGATCTCGTGGCGGGGAATATTTTGAGAATAACAGGTGAATCTCATGACCTCTGGTCGGCTCGATATCCTGATGGAAGGACGGCGATGGTCAGAAAAACCGATGCCGAAGACTGGCTGTCCTGGTTAAGTAATACTGCGCCTACCGATTCTTCGATCATGGAAAAAGCATTGGAATTCCAGGGGATTCCGTATCTCTGGGGCGGCACTTCCGCCAAAGGAATGGATTGCAGCGGCTTCACCAAAACCGTTTACATGATGCAGGGAATTATCCTTCCGCGCGATGCATCGCAACAGGTAAGTGTAGGGGAACAAATTGATTCCATTGGTGATTTTTCAAAACTGCAGACCGGCGACCTGCTTTTTTTCGGAACTAAAAAGGAGGATGGTATAGAGCGGGTAGTTCATGTAGGCTTGTGGCTGGGAAATATGCAATTTATCCATGCTTCCGGCGACGTGCATGTCAACAGTATGGATTCAGTAAGTGCGCTTTTTGATGAGTTCAACAGAAAGCGGTACCTTCGTTCGAAACGAATAACAGGGAAGGATGTGGCTGCTATGGCAAATCTGTTTGACTTGCTTTGACACAGCGTGTTGAATGATCCCGCAAAGAAGTCTGACCGGAAACTTTCTGGATTATCAAACAATATGATCCTCCGAAATCGAATTTATTTCTTTCAATAATTGTTCTGATGTTAGCGTTGTATCATTGAGTTTTTATCGATTATGAATAGAGTACCACTTTTCCTTTGCGGAATGATTTTCCTGGCCGCATGCAAAAACCAGGAAGAATCTACTAACTACGGTAAATTAGCTATCCATTTTGAGCACTATCAAAATGGTCAGCCGCTCCATTTTGATTCCATGATGTATGTAAATGCCGCAGGTAATCCATACGAAGTGAGCGAGGTTCAGTGGTTCATATCAGATATCATCCTTATTGGAAAAGACGGATCAATGGTGTCTATCGATGATGGAAAATTCGCACATTATGTCGATACAAATATACCTCAGACCTTGCGATGGGATGTTGATAAGGAAATTTTTGCCGGGGAATATACCACTGTCAAAATGACCTTTGGCATCAAAGGAGAAAAAAACAAACCCAACATGTACACCGATATACCGGAAAGCAATATGATGTGGCCCATGCATATGGGTGGTGATCAGGGTGGGTATCATTATATGAAGTTGAATGGCTTCTGGAAAAATGCGGCTAACGAGCGGCAACCTTTCAATTTTCACCTTGGTGTAGGTCAACAAATAAATTCGAACAATGAGATAACAGGATTTATCCAAAATTGGTTTGAAATAGAACTTCCGGCATCAGCATTCACGCTGGAAGAGAATAAACTAACAAACATTGGCATTCGCATGAATGTGGAAAAGTGGTGGGAATCACCGAACGTCTATGACCATAATGTTTATGGGGGTAGTATTATGAAAAATCAGGAAGCGATGGGCAAAGCAGTAGAAAATGGACGAAAAGTATTCTCATTTAGTGGTATCTTAGCAGATTCTAAGATTTGACAGATTTCGCAGTTTAATGAATAGAAAAATGAAAGCTTTAATCAATTTCAACCCGGCGAATTGTTCGATGACCAGGAAGAATACGCAAAAAGGGAATTTCTTTTATGGCATAATAATGGCCGGTCTGTTGGCAGTAATTACCTGGTCGTGCAGCACCGACAACACGGCAGACAATCCCAATGAATTTGCTACCACTCCGTATATTATCCCGGAAGCGCCTAATTTTCCACGTAACCTGAATATTCCCGCCGACAATCCGATGACGGTCGAGGGTGTAGAACTTGGCCGTTATTTATTCTATGACGGAAGGCTTTCAGGAAATACAGCTTCGCATTTGCTTATGAGTTGTGGTACATGCCACATCCAACAAAACGGGTTCGAAGCCGGAATCAACAATCCAAAATTCCCGGGAGGTAGAACGCATGGACTTCCAACAGTAGATTATCCAGAAGGACGACCTACACCAAACTTCATGCTTCCGATTGTCAATACGGTATATAATAACCAAGGCTATCTGTGGAATGGCTATGTCAACGAATCCAATGCCGAGCTTGGAAATGGGGCAAAAAGTAAGGACTTTAATTACAGGAATATCGAATCACTGGTTTGGATGTCCATTACCTCGCCGTTCGAAATGAACAGCACCGTCGAGAAAAGTGTTGCCGCAATCGACGCAATACCGATGTATAAACCAATGTTTAAGGCAGCCTTTGGTACAGAAGAGGTAACCTATGACCGGATTAGCAAGGCGATAGCCCAGTTCGTAAGGTCGCTCGTTTCACAAAATTCCAAATTCCATAAATATCTCCGTCAGGATGCAGAGTTGACTGTTCAGGAGAAATTGGGTCACGACCTGTTCTTCTCGGAAGAAGCCGATTGCTTCCATTGTCATGGCGGCTCGATACTTATGACAACCAATCAATTCTTCAATAATGCTAAGGATAGGTTTTTTGATAGGGAAGAGCATGATCGCCACTCCGTAAGCGGTGATCCGATGGATATCGGGGCTTATCGCGCACCTTCTCTTATTAATATAGCAAGGACAGCCCCATACATGCACGATGGCCGGTTCAAAAATCTCGATGAGGTCATTGAATTTTATTCAACCGGTTTGGTGTATTCAGACTATGTGCACCCACTGATGAAAAACGTGAGGCAGAATGGCGTTCAGCTTGATGATGAAGAAAAAGCAGCACTTAAAGCGTTTCTCCACACCCTCACGGATGAGGCATTTCTGAAAGATTCCCGGTACGACTGCCCGCCGGAATTGAAACAATGGACCGGTCGATAACGCTGACAACCTGACGCAGCGAACCTGTTTAGAGTCAATTTGTCGCCAGAATCACCTTAATTACACATATTAACTGGTTGGTATAAAATTTGTATCATACTTCCGGCATGGAGGTCGATATGAATTTTCTTAATAACCATACTCTTCTTAGGGAATTGCTAAAACAAGGCGATGTGATGAATACCGTGAACGGTGGCATCAGAGAGACTATATTTCACACAAGAAATCTGGCGAATGGTATTATCATTGAGGTATCTAACCCTTCATTGGCTCCTGAGGCGTGTA
>JBGSYX010000461.1:0-11435 GCA_041750735.1 Cyclobacteriaceae bacterium | reverse complement strand
GCAGCCATACTGGCTGATGTATATCACCTCCATAAAGGCGGCTCAGCGGTAGAAAGCCTGGCACTGGTTGACGGCAATGCTTTGCCGGTTTTCCACATGAATGATTACCCCGGCGTTCCAGGACGCGAATCAATCGCTGATAAAGACCGGATTTACCCCGGAAACGGAACTGCGCCGCTCAATGCAATCCTTCAGCTATTGCAAAAGAAAAATACGCCGATCATTTTGTCGCTCGAGTTGTTCAACAGGGATTACTGGCGACAGGACGCTCTTCTTGTGGCCAAAACGGGTCTTGAAAAGATGAAACAGGCAGTAGAAAAAACGATTCCCTGACGCCATAAACTGTTAAACCAAATATTTACGGATATTGAGGACTCCTGCGCCTGTTTTACGGCATTACTTTCACAGATCTACAGGTAATTTTGAACCGTCGACTGAGAATTACGGACTTTATCAGTTAAATTCCATAACGAACTTTTAATCTTATAGAAATGGGCATTTCTACTCCTAATTTAAATAAAACCATATTACGCACTCTGGCACTTCTATGCTTTGGTGCTTTCACATTTCAATCCTGCACTGAACCAAGGGTGCTTAATGTTGAAGAGCAAATCCTGACTGATGGCTGGCAAATCATCGCTTCTGCCGATACCAAAGCAGATGGCAAATCAATTACTTCGCCTGAGCAAAATACAGATTCATGGATAAGCACAAAAGTTCCAACCACAGTGCTGGCAGCACTCGTAGAGGCAGGTGTGCATCCCGACCCGTTTTACGCCGATAATCTGGATAAAATATCTCCGGAACCATTCCAAAATCCATGGTGGTTCAGAAAAACATTTACTATTGAAGAGTTCACTCCGGATAATGAATCCCTTCGCCTGTTCATCGAAGGCATCACCTACCGGGCCAACATCTGGCTGAATGGTGTTCAGATCGCTTCGCAGGATACTCTGTATGGTTCGTTTCGACAATTTGAAATCGATATCACGAAAACAATAAAGGCCGAAAACGTAATTGCTTTTGAAATCTTCCCACCAAAACCAGGGGATTTCTACATGGGTTTCGTTGATTGGGCACCAATGCCACCCGACAAATACATGGGTATTTACCGGGAAGTCCGCCTGAAAAGAACCGGCAAGGTTACACTCGACCGGCCATTTGTGAAAACTGACGTCAATACCGAAACGTTGAACGAAGCCTCACTTACCATCAATGCGGAGCTCACCAATAATACAACGGTGGAAAAAACAGTCACCGTTTCCGGAATCATCGAAAATATTAAAATCTCCAAAGACGTAACCCTGGCTCCGAATGCCTCTCAAAGCATCTCATTCATTCCCGGGGAATTTGCAAACCTTATCATCAGCAATCCACGGCTTTGGTGGCCCAACGGGCTTGGCAACCCTGAAATGTATTCCCTTCGGTTGCAGGTTCATGAAAACGGAATGCTACAGGATGAGCAGAACGTAAATTTTGGCATCCGGAAAGTTGAAACTTACCTCAATGACTCACAAGTTCGCGGGTATAAAGTCAACGGACGTGAAGTTCTTATTAAGAGCGCCGGCTGGGTTGATGACCTTTTCCTTAGGTATATGCCGGAGAAAGATGCTGCCCAGATCCGTTATGTGAAAGAAATGAACATGAACTCGATCCGCCTGGAAGGCTTCTGGGGAAATAACCATAATCTGTACGACCTGTGCGACCAGAATGGCATTCTTATCATGGTGGGTTGGAGCTGTCAATGGGAATGGCCCGATTATCTAGGCCTGGAACTGAAAATTGCTGAGGGCGACGAAAACCTTTCCATTGCTGAAGGCACTGAGATTTATGGTGTGAAAATCTCGGAGGAAGAAGAAAACCTGCTATCCGACTACTTCAGAGATCAGGTAATCTGGCTGAGAAACCACCCGAGTATTTTCTGCTGGGCCGTGGGTAGTGACGCTATGCCAAAGCCTAGCCTTGAACAAAAATACCAGGCTACGCTCGATCAATATGATGACACGAGGTCGCTCCTTGTTTCCGCCGGACAGTTTGAAAGTACGCTGTCTGGTCCTTCAGGCATGAAGATGAATGGCCCTTATGAATATGTGCCTCCGGTATATTGGTTCGAAGACCAGAAGTTGGGTGGCGCTTTTGGATTCAATTCCGAAACCGGTCCTGGCCCACAAATTCCACCGGTGGAAAGCATTAAGAAAATGATGCCTGAAGAAAACTGGTGGCCACCCATGAATCCTATGTGGGATTACCACTCCGGCCGGAAGGATTTCAACTCAGTGAATGTGTACATGAAAGCGCTCGACAATAAATATGGCCCGGCAAAGAATCTGGAAGAGCTTGGACTGAAAGCGCAATTGATGAACTATGAAGCGATGCGGCCAATGTTCGAAGCATTTGTGGTGAACCGGCCCAAAGCAACCGGCGTGGTACAATGGATGCTCAATTCGCCATGGCCGGAGTTTTACTGGCAATTGTACGATTACTACCTGATGCCGACAGGCGCTTACTTTGGAACCATGAAGGCCTGCCAGCCATCGACGTTGATTTACAATTATTACGATCAAAAAGTCTATGCCAGTAATGATAGAATTTCAGCAATTGAGAATTATTCAGCTTCTATAAAAATTTATGATACCGACTCAAAGGTTGTTTTCGAGAAAAGTGAACCCGTGAGTCTTGGCGCTAATGAAGTGAAATCATTGCTCGCCCTGCCTCAACTGAAGGGCGATCGCGAAGTGCATTTCCTTGATATGAAAATGACAGATGCTTCGGGTGTTGAAGTATCGAACAACTTTTACTGGTTGGCCACTAAAAAAGACGAACTGGATTGGAATCAGCATTTCTGGTTCTACACACCACAAAAGCAGTACGCCGATTTCACGAAAGTGAACAGCATGGAAAAAACAGATATTTCTGCATCGAAGGAAATAGTGCACCAGGGCGACGAGTGGGAAGTGACAGTAACTTTGACAAATCCGTCTGAAAAGCTGGCCTTCTTCATGGAACTCATGGCGGTGAAAAAATCCGATGGCATGTCGATTTTGCCGGTATTCTGGAGCGATAATTATGTGTCGCTCACTCCGGGAGAGAGTAAAAAAGTAACTCTGAAATTTTACGCCAAAGACCTGGGCTCTGATGAATTACAGATCAATATACAGGGGGTGAATCTGGTGGAGAAAAAAGCAATCTGATATTTTATTCTTCGACATTAGGCTAAGTTGTTCAATTAAGTAATTCAATTGCCTTCCTAATATCTTTCGGATCAGTCTGAATTAAATCGACATTAAGTGTATCTGCTTCAGCGTTGGTTTTTGTCAATTTGAAGTAGGTCTCTTTGCCGTCCTCAGCGTAGGCTATAACAGTAATGGGTAAATCTGCCGGACGCCGAAATGTGAAAATATTTCTCTGAAGATTTGCCGAAACTGCATATAAGGCTGAGTTCAGACTATCTACTACAATATACACCTTACTATCCTGCCTGTTAGTTGATACAACAAATGGTTTTATTTCTTTATTGATAAAAATATCGCAATTAATATATCCAAGCTTGTTAAAGCTAAAGGCATAATAATTCCATTTTTCAAATTTCTCAACAACATGTTTTTCAATGTAATCTTTGAATTTGTCATAATTCTCTTTTGAATGCTCAAGTGTATCATTACCAACAATAATCTCAATAAAAACTGTTACCTTTTCCTCACCATATTCTTCCTGCTCAATAAGTTCCGTTCTGAAAAAGGAAGTGTCTTTATGTATTTGCTCCATGGGTTTCCAAAGGATTTCACCCTCTTTCCCTAGGCTACCTTCGAAGAGATTGGCTACTCGTGAAAATTGCACACGCGGAAACTTAACCTTAATATTCTTTTTCAGAAAGACCTCTTTGCCATCACTTTCTGCGGATATATTGATCATACCTGAGGAACGCAGAAGCTTACCGTCAGTAGTTTGGGTGGCAAGATTATTTTTGATAAAGTCAGAAATGCTATAAAATTCTTCGAGGGTAAATAAAACCTCATCAACTACTTTTCCTGTTCCGTCAACAAATGAATTGCTCTCTATTTCTATTACCGTGCCTTTATTGCCTTTTACAGTGCTGTTACTATTGGAATGAAGGATAAATTTCTGTGGATTTTCTTTAACCATAAATTTATGCCACAATGACCGTTCCTTATGGTGGCAAGCATGGAGAATAACTAACAAAGCAATGAGGATGAGCTTTTTCATAATTAATATTTTACCCTCATAATATTCAACCTTACTAAAAGTAACAAGAAAAAAGCGCTATTAATATGGTGCTCTGCCTGAGCCTAATTATATTGCACTATACCCCAATTAATGATTTTTTATGAGAGGGCTGTTATTTTTTGGTCTTGTAATCTTTTCCGCATTTACGGTTTCAGCATCTGACGCAGACAGCACAAAAAATCCGGTTCAGGTGGCTGGCATGATAAGCCTGAATACAAATGGTGTAGCAGCTGTACCGGCATTTGCACTTGGGAAACCGGCACTTATGCTAAATCTCTCAGTTCGGAAAGGCAGGTTTAGCTATGACCCGACTATCGCATACGGATTGAACCTGAAACCCTGGATTTTCGATAACTGGTTTCATTACCGCCTGGTTGACAAACCGAAATTTGAATTGAGGACTGGCTGCAATGTGAGCATGTTTTTCAGCGAGTTTAAAAACGCCGACACGACGGGCATCTGGTATGGACAGCGGTACTTCACTCCCGAACTCGCGGGCACTTTTAAATTTGCCAAAAACCGTTCGGTGGCCGCTATGCTTTGGTATGACATTGGCGTGGAACCCAACACCATTTCAGGCTTATTTTATAACCTCATGTACGACCGATACGGAATTCCTGCGGGTAAATACATAACCCTCGGAGTGAATGTTCAGCTTTTCTATATTGACTACACAGGCAATAATGATGGCTTTTTCATTTCTCCAAAAGTTACAGCTACATCAGTTAAACTACCCGTCACTGCCTTTTTTCAGGGAATTCAACCCTTCACATCAAACATGACTCCCTATCCTGTTTTCCAGTATAACTTCGGCATTGGGTTTATTTTTTAACATCCTGCTCCTGGTGGTTTCAGCTTTATTCTCCCGGCCCAATAAACCCATGATATCGCCCCATCCAGTAGGCAAGCATCCAGGATGCTCCATCGTCTTCTTCCCGGCCATCGCCACCACCATCGGCATAGTATGGATTGCCGTTCCATTTGTCCCAGTTGCGCTCATCGACGGGTAAAACATTCAACAATTGCTTTCTTTCAAACCTATCCAGATAGGGAGACCACACGATGTCCTTTCTGTTGCTGTTGACCATGCGCCATTCGCGACGGTCTGTTGGAATTTGCTGTAAGTTCAGCATAGCGCTTTTTATATCCACAAAATCAGGATCGATGGTGGCTGTAGCAAAATAGAAGAATGCGGAACCATCCCTGTCCAAGGTCCGGTAATGCCGCCGTGCTGTTCTCTGGAGTATATCCCTCGCTCTGGGGTCATATTCTAGTTGGAATAAAGGGTAAAGTGCACAGTAGCCGAGTTGGTTATCCGAATGATTGTTCGCATCAGGATGCACCTTTTTCTCCAGCATCACATTGGCCAGATATCCATGCTCTGTGATGAGGCGGTCGTAATGTTGTTTGAATTTATCATCGCCGGTGATATACCAAGTCACCTTTAAATGCGATAAAATCTGTGCTGAATTGAGGCCATTTTCCAGGTAATGCTCCGGATTGTCATTGATCAGTTCCGGATTCCAAAAACCCCAGGTAGTGCGCTCACCATCCCAATCAATAAGTTGATAGTTATGATCTGCGATATAGCTCATCACAGTACCTGCTTGTTTCCTGATCAGCTCAGTTTCTGCAGGATCGTGTCGGGCAATATGTTCCCAATAGGCATAGAACGCAAAGAAATGACCATCGATTTCATCACTGGAAGTATCACTTTTCCATAACCACTTACCATCCGGAGTTGGTCGCCATTGTTCGCTTTTCTTGCTGCGTTCGCCGATTGGTACTACGCTTCTCGCAACGAGGCCCGGAATCCCTGACGCATTCTGCAACATAATGAGTGCATGCATTCCTTCGCTGGCGGATTCGAGATATGCCTTATCGCCTGTGGCGCCATAAGCCAATGACATCGCAACAACATGGTAGGCGGTCCACAGACCGTCGTTGTCGTTATCAGGAATGGTGTGGGACGTTGGGTTTTCCGGATCATTCAAAATGCATTTGGCCACCAGCCCCTCCCGACGATGCCATTTGTTCAAGCGAGCTTCCATTATTTCAGCTTTCTGAGCAAGTGTTCGCGGAATCTCATCTATTCTACTGATACCCGTTCCTACCTTGAAATAGATAGACGTACTGGTTTCGTTGATGATAATATCAAAAACATGATCATCGCTGAGGTATCGCTTTCCGGCGCGGTAATAAAATTTCCTACCTTCCTCATACGGTGTATAAAGTATTGATCCCTGTGTGGTTCCAATCCAGATAAGGTCGCGATTGTCAATAGCAAGTGCAGTAATATCTTCCACGGGTAGGCCATCTGCACCGCGCAGCGACAGCCATGTGCCGTCTGCTTTCAAGGCGCTGAGACCGACCGGCGTCCCGATCCATAAAGTTCCTTTTTTATCCAGCGCCAGCGCTGTGACTGATGAAGCCAACGGACCGTTTATCCCATAACTTTCATGATAGACTCTTTTTTTAGTGCTTTTGTCATAAATATATAATCCTTTATTCGTCCCAATGTATACTTCATTTCCACGCTCCTGGACAGCGTTGACCAATTGCTTCATATTCTTTGCATAAGGGGACTGTTGGTTGTCTTTTTGCCTGGTTCCAAATTGAAGCGTAATGCGTCGCTCTTCATCGGCGTCTGGGAGTACGCGGACATGCTCCGTGAAAAATTCATCCTTTACGGGTATGTATTTAGTGGCGCTGGTTTGATAGATCACATCATCGCTATAATCCAGGGGTGCGATGGAATTGGGAACTTTGAAATCACCTTCAATACGTGTGTTTTTGATATCCACGTCATCGGTGCTCAAAACGAAAAAGAAGGCAATCAAGACTGCAAAAAGCGCTTTCATATGGGTAAGATTAAAATGGAAAGGAACTATACCTTAGATACGCTGTATTCTCAAAAAATACTATCGGAGTCAGGTTGTACGGAGTCGAAACCTGGTAACAGTTAAAGGATAGTCGTCAACTTCGCGACCCATGTCATTTTACGAACAATGTTTCATGCTGAATTTATTTCAGCATCTGTCGATCTGATGATGGATCCTGAAACAAGTTCAGGATGACGGTAAGAAAGACATTCATGTCCTTTTAACCCAGCCCAGCAGGTTTGTTCTGTGAAAATGTACCCTCTCGGATAAACATGGGGTATGTTTTTAATGAGTCTCTTGCCATTCGGACTGATGAAGAAGCGACCCTTATCAGTAATAACAGTTCATGTTATACCTCTGGGTAATGGTCAATCTAAACAATCAAAATATTACTTTTTACTCAGTACAGCAATTATCTCCTTTGGCGAGATATCATATCTGATCAACTTACCATTACTATTAAATAGCACTCCGAGAGGATATGCATTAACTCCCCCAAAACTCTTGTTGATCTCGTCATCATTTTGTATCTGGGGCCAATCCATTTTGACTTTAGCGGTATACTCCTTCAATTTAGAAAGCTCGTCGTCTTCGTTTACTCCGATAATAATCAACTGATCTTTGTAATTACTTTGTAAGTGTTTTAGGTCTTGTATCTGTGCAACACAAGGCCTGCACCACGTTCCCCAGAATTCAAAATAAATGAATTTACCCTGTTGGGTTAATCCCTGGAAATCCAGCATTTCACCATCAATAGAATTCCTGGATAAGTTGGGAATTAAATATGGGAACGTTATAAAGTCATCAGTTGGTTGTGATGGGGTAAGCGTTATTTCAGATTCATCTACTTCTGAAATAATCATATACCGATTGTTTAGAAACAACACCTGAATTTGGTTTATCGGTAAAAAATTTAATCGATTAAACCGTTCCGCATTAAGCACATCCCAATTATTTGGGGCCAGAGCAATCATATCTATATCATAATCATTATGCAAACCATTACCGTTTTTATCGAGCATAATCATCGATATGACTTCCTGATCTTTGACGTTTTTGTTCTGGACCAATTTCAAATGCAACTGATCTACCGTACTTTGTTTAACAAAAGATGTAATATCGATTATTTCAAGTTCGCTTAATTTTCCTTCGATTAATGATTCATGATCGATTTTCAATTCGATATCCCGCATTAGAAGGATCGTTTTGTCATTCCTGTTGCATGAAGAGGAGAAGACAACCAATAGGACTAAAATAATTCGCGCCATGTTTTCTTAATGTTTAACAATATCATTCAAGGTTTTCCATTAAAAACTGCTCCAACTCGGCTGGTCTTATGTGTTTGGCTATTATTGTACCATTGCTATCCAGTAGAATGGTTGTCGGAAAAACATTAATGAACAGTTTGGATGATTCTATTCCATCCATATCCCAGAATTGCGGCCATTGTATCTGGTACTTCTCTATGGCTTTGAGCCATTTGTTTTTTAATTCTGACTTATCAGTCGAAATGCCTATAATCTCAAATGCCTTGTCTTTGTATGTTTTATAAAGCTTGCTTAAGTGTGAAAATTGCGCTATGCAAGGACCGCAGTTGCTATACCAAAAATCAAGAAGGATAAATTTTTTATCTGAAAAAGTAGTGAAGTCCAATTCGTTTTCAAGACTATCCTTGACCTGAATGACTGGAAACTTTTTACCGGGAGCCAGCATTCTGGCAATTTTCAAGTTCCTCTCAAGCGCTTGTCCTGCGTGTGTGTTCCTTAAATCGCCAGAGAATTGCTCAAATATTGAATCAAAGATTGGTTCGTAACCAAAGTCTAAAAGTTCAATTAATGTCCAAAGCGCCAGAAAAGAATCGGGGTGTGTAGAAACATATTGAAGTAAGGTACTGTCGCTTTTCACATAGAGAGATTTGAATTCTTTTTCGATAGATAATTTTATATCTGAAGGTATGTCACCATTATACTTTTCGGAAGCGGTTTGCCACTTTTGGTTATTCATGGAACGTTTTTCTCTGACCTCCTTGAATGCATTCGCCATGTCAACTCTCGATTCCTCCATGATTCTATTGTTGATTTCAGGAAGTTTTCTCACAGAGTCCAGATAGCATTTCACTTTTTGATATCCGGTATCAATCACGAACAATTTCGACCAATAATTATCACCATAACTGAGTGTAAAACCCTGAGGATATGGTATCTCACCTTTAAATGAAAAGGTCCCGCTGTCAATTTTTGCCTTAAAATCCCTGATGTCTTCAGGATAGTACTCGGCATGATCATAAATTTTCAGATAGATGTATCCTGTATCAGTATCAATGCTTCCTTCGATTTCGAATGGCAGATAATTGACTTGTTGCGAAAATAAGACTTCATTTTGTAGGATTAATAGGAAAAAAGAAATGCGGTTCTCATAGTTTGGCCGATAAAAAAATTAGGGTAGTAAGTTAAAAGTCCAAACTTTCATATTCAATTTTTTGGAGTTTATATTGTATGGTTTTGCGGAGTCGAAACCTGACATAGGCTGAAGAAAAGTCTTAGCCTTCGCGATTCAAAAAGAAATAAGAACAATCGAATGAAGAACGGTCACAAAATACTTGTAGCTTGAAGCTAATAGCTTACAACCTATTTGTCAAGCCTCCTCATCACCTCCATGCATGCCCGGCTGTTGTGGTAAGGACACTTCCAGAAACCGGCTTTGTCTTCACTTTCTGATGGTTTACCCAAATCATCAACTTTCCAATACCACTCACCGTGCTTCCTGTCGATGAGTTTGGATTTGATGAATTGCCATGCGTCCATGGACTTTTGAAGGTATTTTTGATCACCACTAATCTGCCAGGCGTTCACAAAGCCAATCATCGTTTCCGCTTGCGGCCACCAATGTCGGTCAGTATCCAGATGTGCTGAACCCAATTCCTTCTCATAGTAAATCGAACCATCTGTAGCAGCGCCTTCGGCGAGCACGGCATTTGTCATCCGCAAAGCCATTTTTTCTACTTCCTTCAGCAAAGTTTTATCGCCCAACGCTTCGGCAGCTTCCGTGAGCAGCCATGCTCCTTCGATGTCATGGCCGTACGACACGATGTCGGACTTCACGGTCCAGTCGTTCTCGAAGAAGAGATTGAAATGTGCCGATTCACCATCTATGATCCGGTCGAGGAATATACGAATCAGGCTCTTCATCTGGGTAGCCAACTGGTCATCGGGCCAAATACCGTACAAGTTGGTGTAGGGTTCCAGGATGTGCAGATGCGTGTTCATGGATTTCGGGAAATTCGCATCCTTCTCACTCAGCCGCATGTCGGCCATCGGCTGCCAGTCGCGCGATAATGCTTCAAGGTAGCCGCTGTTTACCTGGTCGTAGCTGTATTTTTCTATGCATTCGAAAAGAGCAATTGCCAACATAAGACTCTCCTTGTTGCCTGAGGCTTTGAAATACTCCGAAAACCCATAGATACCAAAACCCTGTGCGTAGATCTGTTTGCGTGTATTCGTTGGAAAACCGAGGTGGTTCACCGCCCAATAAAGTCCGCCATGCTCATGATCATAAAAGAACGATTTGATGTATTCAAAAGCACGGTCGGCGATCCGAAGGTAATTTTCGTCTTCAGTAAAGTTATATGCTGCTGAGAATGTCCACAGTATGCGTGTGTTCAGCACGGCACCTTTTTCAGCTTCTGGAGCTATCTGATTGAAATGGTTGATTTGTCCATAAAATCCCCCATGCTGGTAATCGACCGTATTGGTGATCCAGTAATTAAGGATCGAATAAAGCTCCTCCCTGAGTTCTTTTTGAAATTCCTGAATAGTATACATATAACAAACAGGATTGAGATGAAAAGTTAAGACAATTAAATGTGCTTTTTAAGTTCTTCAATAAAGTGCCTGGTCGGTTCAATTAAGGGTTGAACAAGTTCCGCATCAAAATCGAACAAATCACCATAATCACCCTTTTGTCTGAAATCGCCGAGCTTGGAAAATAGCTTGCCGAAAGATTTATCAAGTTTTCCTGAAGAAATAAAATGTAATCCAAATTGTGACCTGACACCGTCATGAGTTTGAGTTTCAATGCTGTTTTTCAGCAGGCAGGCGATTACGGCGTAAAAACACGCATAATACAGACGATTAACCACCGCATTCCATCGATGGTTTTCGGCTAATAGTATTGCTTCCTCATAAGTCTGTTCAGCGCGCTGGAAACGGTATTTTATATATTCTTCCCTATTTTCCATTATCACAAACGAATAGCCTGGTTTCGCACATTCGTATAAAGTGGAGAATGTTTTAATGTGCTTTCCCAGTA
>JBGSYX010000460.1:0-2087 GCA_041750735.1 Cyclobacteriaceae bacterium | reverse complement strand
ACGTTGCTTATTTCTGCCTTGAGAGCAATTGGGCTGAAAGCCCTGTTAAAATCAAGTTCATCAACTATTGGGTCGATTTTCTCCTTACATGCATTTAAAAAGATCAGAGAAAAAATCCCAATCAAGAATGAAATATATAACAATTTTTTTTTCATAATTCTAGTTTTTAATATCCATAATCATTTACAAGCATACCATTACTCTGGTCAATAAAATATTGCCAAATTGGCCAGAATTGATTTTGATCGGGATTGTTGGAATAAAGTGAGGCGATTTTTGTATCATCAATTTCATCAACTCCAACCCATACCATTACTCCTGGATATTCACCCGACATATCGGAATTTTCTCCCCTGTTAAGTCCGTAGATTTCAAGTTTTGTAATTTTCCCGTCTTCATCTGCCACATATCTGTAAAATAAATTTGTTGGCACATCTGTATACGCACCAGTTTGATTACGCAAATCAACCATTTTGAGTTTTGATTCATCCATTTTGACTTTCAGTAAATTCCACCTGATAAGGGCTTGTTTACGTTCCATTTCTCCACAGAACTCAAAGGCATGTTCATTTACTATCGCATTAAACATCTGGTCCTTACTTCCAATTGCGTCTACATAATTGTCTACTTTTACGGTCCAATCAGCTGGAGAGAAAGCCCTTCTGCGGATTTCTTTTAAATAGGGTGCTGCTGAAACGGGACCGTTTAACTCATTTTCAATTTCTGCTGCCATTAATAAAACTTCTGCATAGCGCATATAGATTTTATTAAGACCATCATCATTTGTAGAGGTTACAAAACGATTCATCCATTCGTATCGGTATTTTCCAAAACACCAACTGTCCAGCGACCTTAATTCCTGTTTGGCTACTCCTCCTAAAGCAGTTCCATACTGGTATGGTACGCAAGTAACATCCCGGCGGGTATCTTTCACATCAAAATCGTAAAATACATGAGGTAGAGGACCAAATACACCACCCCGGTTATTTCCATTTGCATGGTACTGGTCATTAGTCTGATGATTTACAGCAAAGGTAAAGGCCATCCTTCCACGTCCATCTGCAAAAGGAATTTCCCAAAGAGATTCCCATCCTGAACTAATATTTTCCTGGCACATTTTTCTGAAAACTCCTTCAAATGTTGATTCAAGTTGTGCTTTTCCGCTGGTAATCACATCCTTACATTCTTGCAAGGCGATGGGATATAGTTTTTCCACTGAAAGATCAGGATCACTATTTCTTCTAATTCCGTCAGGATATTGGGAATAGCCGGCTGCAGACAGGCATAATCTGGCCCTGAAAGCTTTTACGAATGCCTTGTTAACACCTTCTGTAGATATTGTCCGGGTATTTTCATTTGGCCATCCTACAAGGCTTGCAGCTTCTTCCATATCTGCAATGAGTTGTTTGTATATCACCCCACGGTCCGATTTCGGAATATAGATCGTAGCAGATGATACAGGTTCAAATTTTGCTACCACATCACCCCACGATTTTAACAGATCTGCATAATAGATCGCCCGATAGGTAAGTGCTTCACCAAGTAGCTGTCCCATCTCGTTTCCAGGAGCTGGATTTCCATAACTCCTGATCCCTCTTATGCAAAGGTTTGCACGTTCAATACCCATATACATCATTGCCCAAACGTTATTTGAGCTGTTCATGTCAGTATTTGTTGCTGAGTTTATATACCTTGACAGATCAACTTGATACCTTAAATTAAAGGCAACTGTGAAATCTTCAACTTATTATAATAAAATAAGCATCAGCAGCTATTGTGTAGCCACTGATGCTCATTTAGATACTCATAACTCTGTTCTTTGCAAACTACTATTCCTTAATCTTAACTTTAGATTCAATATCTACATTTTCTGATATAATCTCATTTCTACCATTATCGATTTTCGATTTCTGATTTGGTAAATGTTTAATTATTTTTTCTTTTGCTATAGCTGCATTATTTTTTGTATCAACAAGTTTATTATCCAATATTTCTTTAACTTCAACTGTCTTGTTTGCTGCACTTTCCCCTATATCCTTTGCAGTTTTAGCAATATCCCCTCTTGTTTCTTTTCCAGACTTTGGTGC
>JBGSYX010000459.1:0-1811 GCA_041750735.1 Cyclobacteriaceae bacterium | reverse complement strand
CGGCGCTTATGAACCCACCCCATCAGGGTGACTTCCTGGTTGGCAAAAGTCTTGTTGAGTTGGCCAAGGTTGTGGGTTCGCTTCCAGCCTTATAGACTACGCTGCAGATGATCAGGCTTCACGGTATTGATTTCCTTAGAGATTTTAAGATTCTAGGCTCCAGATAAACTTTATTTGTTTAGCATCAAAATAGGTGACACGCACCAATTTTTAATTGGTGCGTAATGGTATGGACCCTGCCTCTTGAAATCGAGGCATCTAAAGTGCCAGAATGGTCAAACCTAAAACGATCATTCGAAAGATTAAGAGGAGGATCCACCCATGAACATTACTGTAATCGGAATTGATTTGGCAAAAAACACTTTTTCGCTTTGTGGCCTGAATCAAAATGGCAAAGTTATTTTAAAAAAGCGCCTAACTCGCTATAAACTTTCGATTTTTCTCAGAACTCAAAAAAAGTGTCTTATTGGTATAGAAGCCTGTGGAGGAGCTCACCACTGGGCGAGGACGGCGCTGAATTGTGGTCATAAAGTAAAAATGATGCACCCAAAATATGTAAAACCCTTTGTAAAATCCAATAAAAATGATGATAGCGATGCTTTGGGGATAGCCGAAGCCGCTTTGAGGGAAAATATTCCTTCTGTTCCGGTGAAGCAAAAATGGCAGCAAGATATTCTTTCTTTGCACCGTATCAAAGAAAGATTGCTCGCTAATCGAATAGCCTTATCCAACGAAGCCCGAGGTCTGCTGCTTGAGTACGGCGTAACTATTCCACAGGGATCTGCAAACTTTAAAGCTAAAATGGCTCTAGTTATTGATGATCCAGATCAAGAACTTTCACAATTATTAAAGGATCAACTTTTTGAACTTATGGATGAATACCGAGACATAGAAAAACGCCTCGAAAAGATCAAAAAAATAATTGAAAAAATTTCTAAAGAAAGCGAAATCTGTAAAAAACTGGAAAAGATTCCCGGTGTCGGCCCGATGGGGTCGACCGCCATTGTCGCAACTGCTGGCAATGGTCATGACTTCAAGAATGGTCGTCACTTTGCAGCTTGGCTAGGTTTAGTGCCAAAACATTCAGGGACGGGAGGCACAACGAAAGTTCACGGGATAAGTAAACGAGGAGACCGCTATCTTAGAAAACTAATGATCCAAGGAGCCCACGCGGTCGTAAGATGGGCAGAGAAAACCGAGTCGAATAGAAGCCAATGGATTGCAGAAAAGCTTAAGAATAAACATAAAAATAAAGTAGCGGTGGCGATCGCCAATAAGAATGCCCGCATCATATGGACAGTCTTATCTAGCGGTGAAGAATATAACGATAAGATAGCCTACGCGGCTTAAAAAACCCTTCACAGGGAGCTAGGGTAAATTGCACTTGATGGCAAAAAAGGTAAGACCAACTTTCTCAGAACCTGATGGTGACACGGCCACATTATGATGGCTAGTGCGTGCTGAGGAGAGAAAGTGCTGATTTCATCAGGGCCCAGAGGAGGATTTCCCCCTCAGAGGCCGAATACATGTCTGCAGTCTCTTATGCCTTCAATTGAATTTACCTTGACTTATCGGCAGGGTCCATACATGTCACCAATTTTAATCTTCAAAGCCGCCCCCGGGGTCTCCACCATAATCTACAGGGTCATAACTTTCTCCATCATACTCCGGCTGAAATCCTTCAGAACCATCAGGAATTTCTGAAGTATCATATGGATCAGCGGAGTAATCTGGTTCATAGGTATCAACATTTGATGGGTCTTCATAGCTTTTAGCGTCGAACTTACCACAAGCCAATAAACTGGTTATGG
>JBGSYX010000458.1:0-32120 GCA_041750735.1 Cyclobacteriaceae bacterium | reverse complement strand
AGCCCTATTGATCCGACGCTCGATAACTATATCAGCCGGTTTTATTCCAAAGCGTATCTTAGACACCTGATAATAAGCAAGGAAATTTTGGGCGCTCAGATAGCAAGCATCCACAATTTAGCGTTTTATTTGTGGCTCGTTAGCGAAGCCCGCCGGCAGATCGCAAAGGGCACATTCACTCAATGGAAAACTGAGTTGGTGAAAAAAGTGAGCATACGACTTTAGGTATCCATGAAAATACTCGACAGGTATATTCTCCGCAATTTTTTGCAATCCTACATCTTCGTGATTTTCATCATTGAGATCGTTGTGGTTCTCATTCACTTTACGGATAACAACGAGAACTATATAAAGCATGCATTGAGCGCTGGTAAGATAATTGGATATTATATCGATTATATACCCTATATCGCCAATATGATAGCACCTATCACTGTGTTTATTACTGTGGTGTTCATGACATCGAGGTTGGCGCAGCATTCAGAGATTATCGCCATGCTCAGCAGCGGGGTCAGTTTCATGCGCCTCATGCGACCATACATGATGGGAGCTTCCATTGTTGCTATTTTTTCATTTTTACTGGGGGGATGGGTGATCCCAAATGCGAATAAAGACCGTGTCGCCTTTGAGTTGGAATATATGAAGGGGACGTACCACTATACTGAAAGAAATATCCATATTAAAATTGCACCGACAACTATGCTCTATATGCAGAGTTATAATGTGGGAAATAATGTCGGCTATAAACCCACGCTGGAAACCATCGAAAATGGCACGCTTATCAACAAAATCGAGGCAGCGCGAATGGAATGGAAGGAAGAAACTCAGACCTGGCGTCTACGTAACTGGAAGAGGCGGGAAATCCTGGATATGAAGGAACTTTATACCTACGGCGCTTCGATGGATACTACGCTTCGCATTCATCCAAAGGATTTTGCCAACGACTACAGTCGGTATGAAACCCTTACCATGAATGAATTGTACAGCTACATTGATGAATTGCGGCTCAGAGGCGCCGATGATATTGAAGTGTATGAAATCGAGAAATATATCCGCTATACCTCACCTTTTGCGGCGCTGATCCTCACCTTTATTGGTCTGGGTGTTTCAGCGAGGAAGTCCAGAGGTGGTGCGGGCTTCCAGATAGCCCTAGGGTTTTTACTGGCTTTTATCTACATCATATTCTTCATCTTCTCCAGATCGTCTGCGGAGCGTGGTAGCCTAACTCCGGTCATCGCCATCTGGATACCAAATATTATATTTTCGGCTATTGGACTTTTTATTTACCGCACTGTACCCCGATAATGCCTGAATTTAAAGACTATCTGCATCTTCATTTCCTGGTTTTGATATGGGGGTTTACCGCAATTCTTGGGTTGTTGATTACTATTCCCCCAGTGGAATTGGTTCTATATCGCACACTGTTTTCCTCCATCGGACTTGCGGGTGTATTGTATTTCTATCAAATATCATTTCGGGTTGGACGTCATGGCATCACCACGCTTCTTCTTACCGGAATACTCATCGCTGGGCATTGGCTGCTTTTTTTTGGTTCTGCACGTGTATCTAATGCTTCAGTTTGCCTGGCCGGATTAGCTACAACCTCGTTCTGGACGAGTTTGCTGGAGCCCTTAATTCTAAAGAAACGTGTGAAATGGTATGAAGTATTTTTGGGGTTATTCGTCATAGTTGGACTATACATCATCTTTCATTTTGAATTTGGTCACGCACTTGGATTGGGGATGGGCATCATGTCAGCCTTTCTTGCAGCGCTATTCACCGTTTTTAATGCGCGGTTTACCAAATTGTACAACCACTACCAGATTACTTTTTATGAAATGATTGGCGCGTTTGTGGCGATTTTGTTGTTTCTACCTGTTTATAAGCTCGCGATCGCGGAGTCCAATCTGCTCCGGCTCACGCCAACGCCGATGGATTTTTTTTACATTTCGATCCTCGCATTTTTATGTACGGTATATGCTTATTCAGCATCTATCAATATCATGAAAAAGATGTCGGCCTTTTCGGTGAACCTAACGGTCAATTTGGAGCCGGTTTATGGTATTGTTCTCGCAGTGCTCATATTTGGTGAAAAGGAAAAGATGCATTTGGGTTTTTATTTCGGTTCAGCCCTGATTATTCTGGCGGTATTGGCTCATCCGTTGTTGAATAAGCGCTATAGGAATAAATACCTCGAAGCCGAAATCATTCACTAAATTAAAGCTGTTTTTAAAATCCGTTTTTTAATACTAATGATTCGCTGAAATGTTGAGAGATATTCGTCGGACGCCTTTCGCACTATTGTTTTTCGGATTGTCACTTGTTTGTGTTTACCCGATGCTTGTATTTCCCAAGGGCGATTTGGAGCTCCTGATAAATCATTATCATACCCCCGGGCTCGATCTTTTTTTTAAGTATATCACTCACCTTGGTGATGGCACTTTGCTGGCTATATTAGCTATTGGTGCTCTTTTTTATAATTACTACTTCGCGATAGTAACAATTTTTTCTATCATTATGCAATCCGTGGTTGTGTCGTTGTTCAAGCGCTGGATTTTTAATGGAATGCCCAGGCCTACGGCATTTTTCCCGGAAGGAACGATGCTGAATTTTGTTGACGGTGTGGATGTTCATAAAATTAATAGTTTTCCATCTGGGCACACGGCAACGGCTTTTACGTTTTTTCTGCTGCTGATATGGTTAATTGGCTTCAGGCGAAGGTGGGTGTCAGTCCTGTTTTTTATACTTGCCTTTTGCGTGGGATACTCCAGGGTTTACCTGTTGCAACATTTCGTGGTGGATGTGTGGTTTGGCGCATTATTCGGTGTGGTTTCAGTACTGCTGGCGATATGGATCACTGATCTGCTAATTCCCAAAGCAAGGATTCAACAGCTTTCGGCCAACTCACTGCGCGGTTTCTTTGGCAGTAAGTGAATCCATCAGCTATAATTCCCCTGTAAAAACCTCAAATTCTCCAGAAAATCCGATGGCAGGAGGTGGTGATTGAAAGATACCAAAAACGGTAGAGCCCGAACCTGACATAGCAGCATAAATAGCCCCTTTTTCATAAAGGCTTTTCTTCAATTGTTGCATCACCGGATATTTTCTGAAAAGCGGTTTCTCAAAATCATTTACCAACAGGCCCTCCCATTGGTTAACATGCCTTTTTTCAATTATTTCTCGTATGGTAATTCCTGGAACTGATGGAGATATTGAGCCGTAGGCCTCTTTGGTAGAAATGTGAAGATTAGGATAGACCATTACTATGTGCATTCCATTCAATACTGGGGCTATTTCTTCCAATTTTTCACCGATACCCGATGCAAATGCGGGGCGGTTTTTAATGAAAAATGCACAATCGGCGCCGAGCGTCAAGGCAATAGTTTCTAGTTCCGATTCATTCAGTTCGAGCTTGAAAAGTTCGTTGAATAGTTTTAGAGCAAATGCGCCGTCAGCTGATCCACCGCCAAGCCCAGCCCCTATTGGAATGACTTTGTGAAGGTGAACCGAAGCGCCGATAAGATCATGATTGGAACGCAGGGCTTCAAACGCCTTTTCGACAATATTTTTTCCTTCTCCGGGAATGAAAATGCCTGAAAACTCCATGGAAAATTTATTAGCCGGAATTGCCTCAAGCGCTTCCTTCCATAAAACCGGATAAAAACATGTTTCGATATCGTGGTAGCCGTCCTGTCGGCGACGCAGCACGTTGAGACCGAGGTTTATTTTGGCATTCGGGAAAACAATCATTTTTAGCCTGCGTTTTCGGCCAATTTTTCTATTTGTTTTAAATGCTCCACAACTTCGTGGGTAATACCCGAATTGGAAAAGCCTCCGTCATGCATCAGGTTTTGCATTGTTACCATTCGCGTGAGGTCAGAGAACATAGAAACGATGTAATCTGCACAAGCCAGCGCGTCGGCATTGCCAAGTGGTGACATTTTATCGGCAAAGTCAAAAAACACATCAAACCCTGTAACGCCAGTGCCGGCGGTAGTAATTGTCGGTGATTGTGATATGGTATTTACACGGACTTTTTTGGATTTGGCCATACGATACCCGTAGCTCCTGGCTATTGATTCCAGCACGGCTTTGGCCTGTGCCATGTCCGAGTAATCAGGGAATGTGCGCTGAGCTGCTATATATGACAATGCCACGATCGACCCCCATTCGTTCATGATGTCCATCTTTTCGGCTACCTGCATCACTTTGTGGAATGAAACGCCAGAAACATCCAAAGTCTTTAAAAACCATTCGTAGTTCAAATCCCCGTAATCACGTCCTTTTCTCACGTTTGGACTCATGCCTATCGAGTGGAGTATAAAGTCGATATTACCACCCAAAGTCTCCATGGATTCCTTATAAAGATTTTCTATATCCTCAATGGAGGTGGCATCTGCTGCAACCACTTTGCTTTCACATCTTTCTGCAAGTTCCTGAATGCGTCCCATTCTCATGGCGATCGGTGCGTTGGTAAGGACGAATCTGCCGCCTTCATCGAAGACCCTTTCAGCAGTGACCCAGGCTATGGATTTTTCATCCAGTGCACCGAAAATGATTCCTCTTTTTCCTTTTAATAAGTTGTTAGCCATGAGTTTTAGTCCTTTTTAAAATTAAGGGTACAAAAATAGGGATTAATAGTTTTACTCCGCAATAAGTGGGAAAATATTGGTAATAAGAGTTTTAGACATCTATTTCGCCGGTCAAATAGGTAATAGAGTTTCCGGAAATCTCTACACGATCGCCTTTCAAAGCGCAGGTCAGTTTTCCCTGTCTCCTGGAGATTTGCCATGCTTCCAGATTGTTTTTACCGGTTCTACCAGCCCAATAGGGTATGAGCATACAATGAGCAGACCCGGTGACCGGATCTTCATTGATACCGGCCTTCGGTGCAAAAAACCTAGATACAAAATCTACATTTTTGCCTGGGGCAGTGGCAATAATACCCATACAATTCATTTTAGAGAGTTTGATGAAATCTGGTGCTAATTGAGCCACATCATCTTCGGAGTTGAATAGGGCCAGGATGTCCCGGCCCAGAAAGGCCTCTATGGGTTTTTTGCCCAACGCATTGGTCAGTTGCGCGCTTACGGTAATGGGTTTTCCTGAAACCGCAGGAAAATCCATGGTCAGTAGTGGCAGCCTGTTATGGACTTTAAGAATTCCGGCCTTATATCGGAAGGTGACCGTGTTTTTACCATAATTCGTATGGTTGAAAATCACATGTGCGGAAGCGAGTGTGGCATGTCCGCATAAGTCAATTTCAATTTCCGGAGTAAACCAGCGGATTTCATAATCATCTTCAGTCCGCACGACGAAGGCAGTTTCGGAGAGGTTGTTCTCGGCAGCAATTAACTGCATCATGGTGTCGGAAAGCCAGGAATCGAGCAGACAAACTGCAGCAGGATTTCCTCCGAACACATGGTCGGTGAATGCATCGACCTGGAATAATTTGACTTTCATGGTTAAAATTTTAGAATATATCCTTTGCCGTTTTTCCCCTCAGAAGAAATGAATAGTTCACCATTAGGGCTGAAGCATATTCCTTCGGGCTGCACAAATAGTTTTGATTCCAGCGGTATCAGATTTTCTATATTTCCATCCCGATCGAGAATGAGCATTATTTTACCGACGCTACATATTATGGCAATCATGCCGGTCGATGGGTGAATGGCGATGCCACTTGGCTGAAAAGGACTATGAGTTTTTTCATCAAGTCCACGTTCCAACAGGGCCTCTTTGTAATTTTTCTTCTGTATGATCATTAATGGTATTTCCTGAAGGTGGTTGTCGGAAATGTCGAATGCATAAACTGCCCGGCCTTTATAATTATTGTCATCAATTAACGGAGAATTCTTGCACGCAATGAGAAGTCTGTTATTTAAGGCATCAAATGCCAGACCTTCTGTATCGTTTTTTTCGGAGAGTGGGGTACTGAATTTTATTGCATCCGCTTTACCACTGCCTGTTAAAGCGAAGTTGTACAATTGCCCATTGCTCTTTAGAACATAGATGCTTCTATCAACCAGGGTGATGTCTTCATAATCACCCGGATTGCCAAACACAATTCTCTGGTTGATCGATTCGTCGATTAAGTCAAAAGAGAATACTATTCCGGTTTCATCCTGTATGCACATTAATGTGCGCTCGTTTTTATAGGCAATACCGGAGATTTCTTTTAGCTCTATGGGCATATTCCATCGCTTGAGTGGTTTATTAAGGATATACCGGTTTTCACCTAAAGTAAAATCATACGATTCTTCCTGATACTCAAATCCATGGTCGCGAATGTCAACCATAAGCAACATAAACATCAATGTGATTACTAATACGATAGTTGCAATCGCAAATGTCTTCATCAGGTACTCTATTGATGGGGGCTTCTAAGAACAATATTAAAGTTACATAATATCGTTGAAGAGTCATTAGGCTGGATTTTTTTCTTTGGATAACTTGATTGTTTTGTAAAACTTAGCGTCCAACATCTTGTTTATTAATTTAGCAATTGCATCATTTGCGTTGGATCAGCGTTTAAACACTTCACTAATTCCTGAAAAATTATAGATATTCAGCATGTTTTCACCATCAATAAAATCGCGGGTAGATCAGGTACGAGATTATGTTGAACGATTTATATCTGAAAAATTTCCTTCCGGAATTTGCTATCATAATATAGACCACATTTATGACGTGGTCAAAGGTTGCAGGATTATAGGTGCAGATTGTAATGTGAATAGCCTTGATATGGAGATGGTGGAAGCAGCGGCCTGGCTTCATGACATTGGATACTATGCCGGTTATGAGAATCATGAAGAAGTAAGCGCTTCTTTGGCTCGGGAGTTTCTCCTTAACCATGGATGGAGTCTGCGAGAGGTTGAAATCATCAGTAATTGTATCTTATCAACGAAAGTGCCCCAGAATCCGCAAACACTTTTGGAGGAAATTATTTGTGATGCTGATCTTTTTCATCTGGCTACGGATAAATTCTTTGAGAAATCGGATCTTCTATGGAGGGAATTTACACTTTATGACAAAAACCTGACAAAGGAACAATGGAAAATCAACAGTCGGAAATTCGTGGAAGCGCATAATTATTTTACCGAATATGGTAAAAAAAAGCTCGGCCCTAAATTGAAAGAAAACATCTTAAAGTTGAAAAAAGGCAATTCTTAACGCAGATTTTTTCCACAGACTATTTTTTATGTGAATTACCAACTTTGGATTAGTCGCAGATTTTGGATACATTACTCTATAAAGAAATCTTCATTTTACCGGTTACCTATTACATTGAAAGGAAATGTATAATAAGGAATGGAATACGGCCCAATAATATAATTTATCTAACATAAAATTGTGTTTATTTGTTATTTAGGTTTTTACTTTGCAAACATATTAATCAAATAGTGGCTATTAGAATGAACTTAATGACAGATTTCACTATCCATTACTGTTTCAAACATACACTGTTAGTAAGCGTATTCTTATCTTGTATAACTATAAAATATAGAAATTAAACGCTGATCGACCAATGACACGTAACTTACTCTCTCAACTTCAGGGCTATCTATTAATTTTTTTAATAGGTTTGTTTTCAGTTCAGGCTTTCGCCGCTGATTGTGATTCGGTCAATGTGCCGCTTACATCCAAATTCAGGTTTCTTGGCCCCTGGAATTCAACCGGAAAACCGCTATACCTCGACCCCGAGTCAGATAGTGTTTCTTCTGCTATGATTAATTATGTGAATAATATTCTACCCGAGAGTGTTAACCTACCGAACTCCAACGATGATTTTTTTGGAGATGATGTACAGTTAAATACTGAACTTACCGAAAAAAGTAAGGTCTATGTGACAATGGTTCATGAAGGCGCTGGTTGGCGAAATACGCTGGGCTATTATACATATAATCTAAGCAATCCACCAACAACTGTATATGATATTGACAGCATGGTAGTATTATTTCCAAACGTTACTCAGCCAAACGTAGTGAATCCTGGGGATAAGATATTACTGGGCGAGTTTCCGGCCAATACAGGCATTGGATACTTCCTTATAGCGCAGGGTTGGGTTGGCGATACTATTTGTATTCCATCGCATATTGTCTTTTCAGATCCTAAACTCAATACTTTTACGACCACCGCGTATAAACAACAAACCATATTATTGAATTACGAACCTGAAAATCAATTCATGTTATGTTTTGAGGACCAGAAACGGCCGGGAGGGGATAATGATTTTAATGATGCAGTTTTCTATGTTACTGCCGATCCGGGAGCTATTGATACAACCAATATAGCTAAGGTGCCCACGGCTATTCTTTTCGGAGATACAACGCTTTGTACCGCAACTGAAAAGGCAAAATTAAGAATTGACCTTACCGGTGTAGGACCATGGAATGTAGTATACAGTGTTGGTGGATTAAATACAACAATTAGTAACATAAAGCAAAGCCCATACTTTTTTGAGACTTCCGTGAAAGGCACATTTACTCTTGTTTCTGTAAAGGATAAAAATAAGTCTGGAATTGCATCGGGGAGTGCCACTATCAAAGTTACGGTTCCAACGGTCGTTATCAATGATCTAACAAATAACTGCGGCGACGAACCTGCCATTATCGATCTGAGTTTCACGGGAAATGGGCCATGGAGTGTTGGATACACCTTAAATAATACCGCAGCTTCAGCAAACTCCGCAAGTCCGACATTGAGTTTGCCTATTGAGCAGATCGGAACCTTTCAACTAAAAAGTGTTTCGGATAAATATTGTACAAGCTCAGCCATTGGGAGCAGGGAAATAAAGCATTACGAACAGCCAACAGCAGTTCTTTCCGGAACTGCGGTAATTTGTAATGGTGAAAGTGCTAGTTTAAATGTCACGCTCAATGGAATAGCGCCATTTGTATTAACCTATACAGATGGCACTATTGAAACTACCGTAACAACTAATCTTACAACATACCCCATCGCCTCAACGGTTCCTAAAACATTCACATTGCTAAGCGTAGAAGATAAGCATTGCCTTGGAGAAGCAAGCGGAACAGCCACAATTTCCGATGGTGCTGAAGGTTTGGATTTGGAAATCATCGCACCGGAATTAAGTTGCGCTGAGGTGGAAATCGAGTTGACATTAGAAGGTAATACAGAAAATGTCTCGGTCATCTGGAGTTCAAACGGAAGAGGAACAATGCAAAATACTGATCAGTTGACTGCCATTTATACGCCTGCAGAAAATGAATCCGGTGAAGTTGTATTTACAGCTCAGGTTACAAACGAGTGCTCCACCACTACAGTAAATAAGACAGTCACAATACTCGAAGTGCCAAATGCTGAATTCAGTGTTTCACCCTCCGATAAATTATTTACTAATACCATGATCTCCTTTATGCCTGAAGATACCGGCGCGGATGAATATGCCTGGGATTTCGGCGATGGTAATACAAGCCAGGCAGTAAATGCCAGCCATGAATATGAAGAAGGTGGCAAATACCTAGTAACTCTGACCGTATCTGTCTCTGGTTGCGAGAATTCATATACCAAGGAATGCGCCGTATATTCCAAAGACGAGCTCTATGTGCCAAATGCATTTAATCCTAGAGCGATTAATCCGGAAAACCAGGTCGTAAAGGTTTATGGCAACAATGTCTCAGAAGATGGGTTTTTCTTCAAAATTGTGAATAGATGGGGCAAGGTGATGTATGAAACACGAAGTTTTGCAGAAGCCAATAATGTTGGTTGGAATGGTGTGAATAATAATACCGGTGAGCAGCAAGAAATGAATGTTTTTACCTACCTGTTACGCGGTAAATTTATTGAAGGAGAAGAATTTCAACGTGTTGGGACGGTTACCCAAGTGAGATAAACGCAGATGCGACACAAAGGACTTTTAATAGTACTACTGATATTCCTGGCTCATTCGCAGACGCTTAAAGCGCAGGATCCGGTATTTTCTCAATTCTACAATTCACCGCTCTATCTCAACCCTGCCTTAGTCGGGGAAGAAGAGAACCTGTTTGTCAACTTTGCCCACAGATCACAATGGCGAAATCTTGAATACCCATATACAACAAGCCAGTTTTCACTGATTATTCCATATTTCAAAGACAAACATATTGTGCCGGAAGGTCATCAGGGAGGGATTGGAGTATCGTTTTACGGCGATGAGGCCGGACAAGGTGCTAATCTGAAAACGTATGGAGGCAACGCATCTTTTGCTTATAATCTCCATTTATCCAATAAATCGGTAAATCGAATCACTTTTGCCATGCAATTGGGTTTTATACATAAAAATGTTGACAAGGATAGATTAGAATGGGGTGAGCAGTATAACCCGTTTATCGGGTTTGATAATACCGTGGTGCCCTATGAACTAAGCCAGATCCAAAATAAAACCTTTCTTGACATTACAGCCGGCACATTCTGGAGGTATTTTGCCAATACAGAAACAAAGAAAATTCAAAGCGTGTACGCCGGGTTTGTCGCAGCTCACCTGAATCATCCGGATGAATCCGTTTTGGATGGAAGTGAGAATCGACTTCCAGTGCTTTATAAGTTACATGGAGGGATGATTTTTATGCTCAGTCAGCGGGCGAACATTTCTGCTAATTTTCTGTCTTTACAACAAGATCAAGTGAACCAGACGAATATCGGGTCATTTTTATCCTATAAACTGCCATTCGATACACGTGGGCAAATGACGAATTTAGTAACGAGAGCAGGCATCTGGTATCGAGTAGATGATTCTATAATAGCCAATATCGACTTTCTCACGAATAATTTGCAATTTGGATTCAGTTACGATTGGAATGTGACCTCACTGCGATATAACGACAGAGGTACAGGTTCCTTTGAAATATCCATGGGATATCGTTTTTATAAACCAGCAGCACCAAAAATCAGGTATTAATTTATATTTGGCACACAATGAAAAAAATATCGGTTGTCCTACTATTATTTGTGCAGACGTCTCTCTTCGGGCAGGAAGTGCAATGGGCCGACAAGGTACTCGAATTTTCCTCGCAATTTGGCAAGCGCCAATATTCCGTCAATCAGGTGCTAGGAAAACCAAATGTGCTGCCCAATCTTGGCGCCAGCCCAAATGCTTGGGTGCCACTCAATAAGGGGAAGCGCGAGTATGTAAAAGTCGGTTTTGCAAACCCCACACAAATACAACAGATTGCCATTGCCGAAACAGACAATCCTGGCGGGATACATCAAATATTTGCCTATGATACCAATGGCAAAGAACATTTATTGAACAGTTTCGAACCCGGCTTTATCCCTATCGAGGGACGACTTTTCCGGTTTTTTTTCGATCAAACTCCATATAAAGTAGCGGCGGTGAAAATCACGATAAATGGCGACTTGCTCACCGGTCACTTTGGGATTGATGCGATTGGCATTGCAGATTCAAGGGAGCCAATAAATGTGGAAATTAATATCACCAATGAGATCAACAATGACTATGTACCGGTAGCATTGGGAAGTGCGATCAATTCAGAATATAACGAATTGCGTCCATTGGTAACCCCGTATGGGAAATTGTTGTATTTCAGCAGACAAAACCATCCTGATAACACAGGAGGGGTGAAAGACGATGAAGATATCTGGTTTTCAGAAAGGGACACGTTATCAGGAGATTGGCAGGTAGCCAAAAATGTCGGCAGACCATTGAATAATAACGGGCCAAACTTTATTAGCTCCATCTCTCGCGATGGAAACACTATGCTCCTACTCTTGGGTAATGCATATTATTCCAAAAACCGAATGACACAAGGAGTTTCCATGTCGGTGAAGCAGGAGGATGGCACATGGTCCCGACCCAATAACCTCGATATCTTAAATGATTACAACATGTCGGCTAGGGCAAATTACTTTCTTACCGGCGACATGAAGAGCATCGTCATGTCAGTTCAGAGAAAAGACAGCTATGGCGACCGTGATTTATACGTCATATTTCTGCAGGAAGATGGCTCGTGGTCACAGCCGTTGAACTTAGGTGCGCAAATAAACTCGGCAGCAGAGGAAGGGTCACCTTTTTTAGCCTCTGATGGCAAAACCATGTTTTTCTCCTCAAAAGGCTTCAGCGGATATGGAGGATATGATATCTATTTGTCAAGACGTTTAGATGACACTTGGCAAAATTGGTCGGAACCTGAAAACCTGGGCACTGGATTCAATTCGAAGGAAGACGATATTTTCTTCAATTTTACAGAGAATGATGAGTACGCATATTATTCCCGTGGCGCTAACAATAATATCGATATATATAAAGTAAAATTGCCATACTACCAGAAGCCCGATATGCTTGCTTCACTACTGGGTGCAAAGTATAAGGGACCGAATATTATCATTTCGATTAAGGGAAAAGTATTTGATTCTTCAACCAGGCGGCCGATAGAATCGTCAATTGAATTCATCAAAAAGTCAGACGACGGCAAAATCACCCTTGTCTCCGCGGACACTCTGGGTTATGTAACAAGCCTAGAGCCCGGCTTTAAATATGGAATAATAGCTAAAGCCAATGAGTACTATAATGCCATCGATTCGCTTGATCTCACGGGAATCACCAATAGCGTCGAGATCGAAAAAAATCTGTTTTTAGATCCAATTATCAAGGACAAAGCCATTGTATTGAACAATGTGTATTTTGATTTCGATAGTGATGTCATCAGGTCGGAATCGTTCCCGGAATTGGATAAGCTCAGCGAAATGCTTCTTGACAATCCGAATCTCCATATTACGATTGACGGACACACTTGTTCTATGGGAAGCGATGAGTACAATCTTAGTCTATCGAGTCGCAGGGCTGGGTCAATTTTAAATTATTTTCTAGGAAAAGGAGTCCTCGCCACCAATTTGGAATCGAACGGTTATGGTGAATCCAGGCCAAAGGCTAGTAATGAAAATGAAGCTGGAAGAGAAATGAATCGACGAGTGGAGTTTCAACTGACTGAGGTACAACCTCCGATCAATTAGACCTTAGTTGTTTTAGAAGTATATTTTTTTGGAGCATAGAGAAAACCAAATGCTTCACCACCTTCTTTAGTATGCACTTTGTGATGCACGTAGTGCGCATTCATAATTCGCTTCATATACGGGGACTTGGCTTTATAAGGGATTTTAATTCTCCTATGCACAATTATATCGTGGAAAATGGAATAAAATATTCCGTAAGCCATGATCCCGAAGCCAAAATATTTGAGGATTCCAACGGAAGGGTTAGCGAAGCCAAAGTATATGAGCAATATGGAAGGTATGCTAAATACTACAGCAAACAAGTCGTTTCTCTCGAATGTGTGGTCGTGAAGTGTATGATGTGACCTGTGCCACCTCCACATAAAACCGTGCATAATATATTTGTGGGTAAACCATGCTACCGATTCCATAAAAAGAAATGTGCCGATTACGATAAGTATATTCACTAAAACAGTCATAATGTCAATAGGTTAATATTCGCTTTTTAATATCCTCCATGAGCCACATTGGTGTGGATGTAGCACCACAGATTCCTACAGTTTTTTCAGTTTGGAACCACTTCTCTTCCAGGTCTTCCGCATTGGAAACGAAATAAGTGTTTTCGTTCTGGGATTTACATACATTATACAGCACCTTGCCATTAGAAGATTTCGTACCCGATACAAATATAATGATATCATAATTCCGGGCGAATTTTCTCAAGTCTTCGTCTCTATTGGAAACCTGCCTGCAAATGGTGTCATTGGCTTCTACCTCAATTCCAGCAGAGGCAAGCTTGGCGGATATTTCATGAAACTTATCGACACTTTTTGTGGTCTGACTATAGAGGGTCAATTTTTTAGGAAGCGATTCAATATCGAGTTCCTCAAGTTCCTGGAACACTATAGCTTCATTATTGGTTTGACCCTTAAGGCCCAAAACTTCAGCGTGGCCATGTTTTCCATAAATGTATATCTGATCACTTTTCTCATATGCTTTACGAATCCTGTTTTGAAGTTTTAGTACAACCGGACAGGATGCGTCGATGAGTTCAAGATTATTTTCAAGCGCAAGCTTATAAGTCGAAGGAGGTTCGCCATGGGCACGAATCAGTATTTTTTCTTGTTTCAAAGAAGCAAGCATTGCATGATCAATGATCTTAAGTCCCTTCTTTTCTAGGCGCTTTACCTCCTCGTCATTATGTACAATATCTCCAAGGCAATATAAATATTCTTGCTGGTCCAGAATTTCTTCTGCCATTTCAATGGCATATACCACACCGAAGCAAAAGCCTGAATTGTTATCGATTTCGATTTTTAGGTTTTTAGTTCCCATAGGGATCAAAAGGTTTCCAGGTGTTTTTTGGTGAATAAGAATCGAAAATAGGTGTGTATCAATAGCCCTATTTTTACTAAATCAGGGATCCTGATCCTTTTGCTGAGTATTGTAGATACGGGATAGGAACTAATCCTAGCAAATAGTTTCAGATAATAGAGATATGCCAAATACACACCAATGCTAGCTCCTTTGGGCAATTTTTTAATGCCGGTCAATGCTACATCAAAGTCACTTTTAATATCTTTCTCTATCTCCTTCTTCGCTCTATCATCAAATAACTCAATATTGATTCCTGGAAAATAGACCCTGCCACGCTCGGCATAATCACTCCGCATATCGCGCAGGAAATTTACTTTTTGAAATGCGGCACCGAGCCTTCTGGCGGGAGCTTCCAGTTCCTGGTATTTTTCTTTGTCCCCGGCGCAGAATACACAAAGACACATGAGGCCAACTACCTCTGCTGAGCCATAGATGTACTCATTGTATCTTTCGTCGTCATATTTGATTTTACCTAAATCCATTTCCATACTTTTAAAGAACGCCTCAACAAGGTCTAAACCTATGTTATAGGTATTCACAACATCTTGAAAGGAATGTAATATGGGATTCAGACTGATTTTTTTATTGATGGCTTTGTAGGTATCTTTTTTGAATTCACTCAGTAGCGCTTCTTTGTCGTGATCATGGAAAGTGTCCACAATTTCATCGGCATAGCGCACAAAACCGTAGATCGCGTAAATGGGATTATGATACGTTTTATCAAGAACCTTAATTCCCAGGCTAAACGACGTGCTGTAGTTTGTAGTTACCGTTTTGCTGCACAGGTAGGTGGTATGGTCGAACAGATTCATTTTAACCCTTTATTTTAAAATCCCTAATCACTTCATTGGCAACTACCTCGCCTGAAATAAGCGACGGAGGTACTCCTGGTCCAGGCACTGTGAGTTGGCCTGTATAATACAGATTCTTTACCTTTTTGCTTTTTAAGGAAGGCTTTAATATAGCAGTTTGCATCAGCGTATTGGCTAAGCCATAGGCATTGCCTTTGAATGAGTTGTAATCAGAAACAAAATCATTGACGGCATATGATTTCTTATAGACAACAGCCGCCTTCAGATCTTCCCCGGTGAAACTTTTCAACCTATCGAATATGATATTATAGTACTTTTCACGAATAGTGTCATTATCCTCTAATCCTGCTGCAATAGGTATGAGGACTACCATATTTTCATGGTTTTTAGGAGCTGCTCCCTTGTCAGTTTTCGTTGGGATATTTACGTAGAATAGTGGCTTTGACGGCCACTGTTTGTTAGTATAAATATCCTCAGCATGTGGGCCGAATGGTTCATCGAAGAAAAGGGTATGATGATCCAGCTTGTCGATTTTTTTATTAAAACCCAGATAAAATAGCAATGAGGAGGGGGCAAGCAGCCGGCTCTCCCAGTAGGAATCGGAGTACGATCTGAATCGTGGCTCCAACAGGTTTTTTTCAACATGGTGATAGTCAGCTCCGGCCACCACTACATCGGCGTCATATTCGCCTGCTGAAGTTTTTATGCTTTTTATGGAATTACCAACATAGGTAAAGCCCGTCACGGTTTCATTGAGTTTGAAAGTGACACCCTGCTGCTCTGCTACTTTTACCATACCGTCCACAACAGACTTCATTCCTCCCATCGGATACCAGGTGCCGAGTTTTATGTCGGCGTAGTTCATGAGCGAATAAAGTGCGGGTGTGTTTTTTGCTAAAGCGCCCAGAAAAAGTATTGGAAACTCAAGCAATTGCAGTAGCCTGGGGTTTTTGAAATATTTCTCCGTATGGGATTTGAACGATATAAATACATCCATCCGCAACATATCAAATAAAAGCCGGAGGCTTGTGAATTCCAGCAACGAACGGGATGGTTTATAAACCAGATTATTGATGCCGACCTGGTATTTGTATTCAGCTTCCTTGAGAAATTTATCCAGCTTGATGGCGCTACCAGGCTCTATGGAGTCGAACAGTATTTTGAAGCTTTGGTAATCTGCCGGAATATCCAGGGCGTCATTCACTCCAAAGACTACTTTATAGGAAGGATTTAGCCGGATGAGCTCGTAGAAGTCGCTTGTTGATTTGTTGAATTGTGCGAAATAGCGGTCAAAAACATCGGGCATCCAGTACCAGCTTGGCCCCATATCAAATTTGAATCCGGCTTCCACCAATTGCCTGGCACGACCGCCATGTTGTTGGTTTTTCTCAAGTACGGTTACAGCGAAGCCTCCTTTTGCCAGAAAGCTTGCTGCAGATATTCCGGCAAAACCGGATCCGATAACGATTGCTTTTCTGGCGTCCATTCAAAAAGTTATGCGTACGTCTTAAGGTACTCTTTTAGTTCCTTTCTGGCAATATGTATCCTGTTTTTTACTGTTCCGATGGGGATAGTCAATTTATCAGCGATTTCATGATATTTAAATCCCCTGAAGTGCATGAGAAATGGAACCTTATAGGCATCGTCAAGTTTCTCTATTGCCCTGTCGATGTCCTTAAGTGCAAACTTACCGTAAGCACTATTTTCTATGCTGCTACTACTTGAATTGAGATAGTGAAGATTTTCAGTAGTGTCAATAAAGGTGTTTTTCCGTATCATCCGCTGATAATTGGTGATAAAGGTGTTCTTCATGATCGTGTACAACCACGCCTTCAGATTGGTGCCTTCTGTATATTTATCTCTGTTGGAAAAGGCTTTGAGCACAGTCTCCTGAAGCAGGTCATTAGCATCTTCAATATCCCTGGTCAATCGCATGGCAAATGGTCTGAGTGATCCTCTAAGTCCGTTAATAGTGTAACCAAATTCGAGTGCTGTCATGGCTGTTATTTTTTTGTTGAATCAAATGTATATATACATTAAACGAAAAACAAATATTTTGTTTACATTTTTATTAAAATAATTAAACAAAATATTTTGTTCCTTTAGTAAGGCAATATAAAAACCTTTATTCTATTGAATTAAAGGCTATTTTAATGCAACTAAAGATACAAATGATTAAATCCATTTTGTTTGGGACGACATTAAGATTAATCCCGTAACATTTTAGTTTAATCAAATAGCTTTACAATATAACAATTTATCATTGATCTAAATAAACGAAAAAGTAAATATTTGAGTATTTTGGGGTCCATGCCACCATGACTGTACTAAAAATTAGTTCATATCAACGAAATCGATAAAGTCTTGGAGTTTGTTCAATAGCACCACATTGGAAGGAATGTCCAGGTCCTGGCCCACAACCTGGTGGCCCGAAATGAGCACTGTACTATTTCTGAAGGACTCAGAAATTTTGTAGATATACGACTGCACATCATGCTGAGGTGGTGAAGAGGTAAGTACAGTTAGCAGTATATCGGGATTGTGATCTTTGTAGATATCGACTAAATCGCAATGGGGTACGTTTTGTCCGAGGTAGATCACCTTATTGTTTCGGCTCTTGGCGATATAGTTTGAAAAAAGCAGGGTAATTTCATGCAATTCGTTTTGTGGCAAATACATTATGTATTTCTTATTGTAATTGGCATTGCTGATCTGGCCATCGATCGCAACGATAATTTTTTGCCGGATTAGGTTTGAAATAAAGTGCTCCTGTGCTGGCTTTATTGCTCCGGTCTGCCACAAGATGCCAATTTTTTGGAAAAACGGATTGATGAGATTGATCATCGTCCGTTCAAAGCCAATCTGAAGGATATTGGTAGAAAGTATTTTTTCGAATCGTTCCTCATCAAGTTCGAGCATGGCCAGCGTAAGCCCCTGGATTTGGTCGGGAAATCCGAGCTTTTTCTCCATCAGGGTTTTTACTTCCAGCTTCAGCTCCTCGTCGTGCATTTCACTGATGCGCGATATTTTTAGGCCATTGTCCTTAAGAAGCGCAATATTCAGGACAAGTTTCAGATCATCATCATCGTAATACCTGATATTGGTGTCTGTCCGCTTTGGTCGGATAAAATTATACCTCTGCTCCCAAATGCGAAGTGTATGAGCCTTGATGCCCGATAATTGCTCGATATCTTTTATGGAATAGTACGACACAGTTCTACAGTTTATGCTATATAAGTAGATTTAGGCATAAAATGTTTAAGATAAGAGACATTCTGTTTAACAAAAAAAATGTTTGCTAGAAAGTCGTACAAAAATCCATAATACTTGATCACATAAAATATTGTGAACGAGTCGATTGGAGGATTATTGATGATGCTTAAGCGCTTCCCGGATACTCAGATTTGGCAGGTTATGACTTTGCACGAAATCAAATACTATCTCCGGCTCAACTCGATAATATTGCCTCAGAGACCATCCTATTGCTTTTTGAATGAAGAATTCTTTGGAATTGGCTAAGTGAAGTATGCACGATTTTAATAATCCAAAATCCGTGGTTTTCCCATACCTTAATTGAAAAATAAGGCAAGTACGCTGAAGCCACATATTTTCTGAATCCAGCCAGGACTTTATAGAAGCAGGAATCTGTTGAGGGTAAGCTTTAAAATAATCGCCAACCTGCCATGCTGCGATTTCATCTACGGTATCCCACCAGGATTTCCGGGTCATGAGATTTTCATAAAAGCTGATCCATTCAATCTCCGGATTTTTAGAAAACTTCTGCAGGATATCCAGTGCGAAATACTGCACTTCACGACATGGATGTTCCCATAACTCATCTACAATAGTAGTAATGTCATTGATCGATGGGATCCGGGAGCGATCGAGAAGTTGTTTGGTGATTTCCTTTCTTTCAGGCGATTTTATTCCACGATACTCAAATTTATTTTTCATGTACTTCGCCATAGAAATGGCTTCAACCGGATTTCCATGATTCATGAATATTTCCAGTACTTCATTTGTATATGGCGAATTCATTCCGCTGGATTTATCTTTATTCTCACTGATAACCAAAAGCTCCTTCCAATTCCATCAATACCCGATCCGTGGGTCCTATATTCTTCATTGAAAACGTTTTGCGCGCTGACCGTCAGGTTGAATAGTTGGAGTTCATATCCTGCATACAGGTTCACAACCGCCCAGCCATCCGTACCGCCCTCAGCTATACGGTCATCAGCCTTATCCCCTGCTGCTAATCGCCTTTGGGCCCCCGCAAAAAAACATTCACCCATTGCATTGAATCGCTCCAAAAAAAGTGCCCGCAGCCCAATACGGCCATTAAGCGGCGGTATCCGCCGGAGTGGCTCATCATCGCTCGTGTTCTGCCCGTAAGTATAAGAAATGCTTCCAAAAGCCATCATGGCATTTGATAATTTGGTTTCGGTTTCGATTTCTCCTCCCATAATAACCGCCTCCTTTACATTTTCCCGTGTGTAAACTTTATACCCATCGAGCGAGTCCACCCCGTTGTAGGTTGATGGTACATTGGCTATCAGGTCCTTGAGTTTATTATGATATAAGCTAATGGCGCCTGAAAACCGGCTAAAAAGCGCTTTATATCCTATTTCTTTGTTGAGGGAAGTTTCCGGTTCTAAATCGTACGACGGCACTTCGTATCGGAAATCAGCAATGCCAAAACTGGAAACATCGTTGATGTTTGGCGCACGAAATGATGAATTGATTCCCACAGTGAGGTGATGGTTACTGTTCAATTTGTAAACCACCCCGACGTTACCTACCAACGCATCAGGCCGAATGGTGGTATTGCCAAATAGCGTGTCCTTCACCTGGAGTTGCACGAGATTATACCTCAGGCCTGCAGCTAAATTCCACTTTTTCATAGTGAGAGAATGCAAACTGAAAACCGCAAAATTATCATACAACGAATTATCAGGATATAGTCCCCTCGTTGTCTGAGAATCGCCGGTTTCCGTGTTTTCGGAATAGGTGCCGCTCAACACCTTGTCGTGGTAATATTCTACACCGGAGCTGGCGGTCCAGTAATTTTGTATTTCTGAAACGATCTCGACAGAAGCACCGGTGGTATTTACGTCATCCTTTTCTTCGGTAAAAACGGGCGAGCCTGTTTTTTGCTTTTCCCGGACTTCGAGCGAATTCTGATACGAAATGGTATAACGAACTTCTGAGAAAAGTTTTTTCGTGTAAAAAGATTCAAACCTCAGGTAGCCGAGTTGCCGTTCCTGCGGATCGAAATGATACCGTTGGTATTCTTCAGTCACCAGTTTATGATACAGCGGTACGTCCATTTGTTTCAAAAACTGGTAGGCGCCGGTTAGCTGATGTTTTGTTCCAACCTTATAAATGCCTTTAAAATCCATAGAGTACTCATCATAACCTGAAGGAATTTCCGTACCCAAATCACCGCCAGCGACGATATCGCCAAGATCTTTATAGGTAAAACCCGTCACCATGGCAAATCGGGAAGAAGCGATATTTAATGTCCCCCTGGTAGTTTGCTCCATATCGGATGACCAGAATTTGCCATAAATATTGCCACCAATATGCCAGCCATGTTGTGCAAATTCCGGAGTCAGTGAAAACATTTGAATCGTTCCACCTATGGCATCAGAGCCATATTGTACCGAACCATTGCCGCGAAGTACTTCTACGCGGGAGATCATCAATGGATCGATGGTGTTGAGGTATTGATTCGGGCCGGAGCGATATGTCGAATTGTTTATTCTTATGCCGTCTAACATCATCAATGTCTGATACCCGGTGAGTCCTCTCACAAAAGCCGACCCTCCGCCATGATTGGTTTTTTGTACAAAAACACCAGGGACATAAGCCAGCGTTTGGGATGTTGACATGGGCGAAACAGAGGAAATCTGTGACTGGTTTAATACCGAGGCTGATTCATATCGCTCAAACGTGTTGCTTCCGAATCGCTGTGCAGAGATAATGATGGAATTGTTCAGATAAATGGTAGCGATCGTATCAACACCATCTGACTTACTGTAGGATGGATTGTTCATTAGCGGCAGGATCGCAAAAAGTAAAATGGCAATTTTCATCAGAACCGAATTTAACGTTTATGTATGTGATGCAGAGTGTTAAGATTAGCAAATCGTCTCACGACACCAAACGTTATATGAAAGATAAAACTAAAAACTTAACCTGGGCCAGACAAGTGCACATACATTTTGATGGTGGTTCGTGCCGTATCACCCAATCTCAATTTATTCTAGTCAAATGCTTTTTCTCCGGCATGTTTCTTATCTCAGTCCAGTATTCTTCTCTCACGTCCTCGTCAATGAAAATAGGTAGTCGCTCTCCGTATAATCTGTCCTGTCCATTTTTTTTGCACCCTGAAATCCAATAATGATCTCCAGAATCAACGTCAAAATAATTTGTTTTGAATCCTGTCCCATTCAGCGTTTGAAAAGTTAGTCCCTTATAGTGAATTGATTTTCCTGACTTGGAAAAAGTCACTCGTCCGATGCGAGCGTTTCCAATCAGATCATTCTCTCCACTTTTATTTTCTATAAACATTATTCTATCTCGTCCCATACAATTGATACGTCTACAATGTCCAGAGGCAGGCCCACAATTAGTATTAGGGCAAATCTCATCAGAACCGAAATTAACAAATCGTATACTTCGGTAAATGTATTAGTTTACAAAGAAATTGTTAACTCTGGAATCCATGTCGTTTGCATAAAGCAATACTGTTGACGTCATTTTTATCCATTTTTATCAGGGTAGAATTTATCTTGAAACATAGAGATAATTGGATGAAAATTCCGGTTTGAAGATTTCATTTCACACTAAAAACGTTTTACGCTGATCGAGAATCAGACATCTTTGTATAAATTCCAAAATTGATCTATGAGCCGGATTCTTATCACGGGAGCCACTGGGAATGTCGGCCTCGCCGTCTTGGAAGCTCTTTTAGCAAAGGCTGAAAACCATTCGATTATCGTCGCACATCATAATCCATTCTCCGCCAGAGCCATGCTGAAAGGTTATAAAAACCTCAGTTTCCGGCGACTTGATTTTAATGACCATTCAGGTTTTAGCGAAGCATTTCATGAGGTTGACATCGTGTTTCTGCTCCGTCCGCCACAGCTTGCCGATGTGAAAACGATATTTGAGCCATTTATCCTGGCCATGAAAAGTGCAGGAATACACAAGATCGTATTTTTGTCAGTTCAGGGCGTAGAACAGCAGCCACGTATTCCGCATTACAAACTGGAAAAATTGATAGAGGACCATGGACTGGACTACGTATTTCTCCGGCCTTCCTATTTCATGCAAAACCTAACAACAACTTTATTGGCAGAAATCAGGGAAGAAAACAAGATTTACATTCCAGCCGGAAAACTTAAGTTCGTTTGGGTAGATGTAGTTGATGTCGGCAACGTTGCCGCAGAAGTGCTTTTGGATTTTGACTGTTTCCGAAATACAGCCATTGAAATTACCGGAAGAGAGTTACTGGATTTCCATGAAGTTTCAACATTGCTCACGGATGTTCTGGGTAGAAAAATAGCATACACAAGCCCCAATCTGCTTCGTTTCTTTATCCATAAAAAAAGGCAAGATATGCCCACCCCCATGATCTTGGTAATGATTATGCTGCACTATTTCCCCCGGTTCAGCAAAGGGCACCCCGGGCCATCAATAGCCGTGGAAGGCATTACCGGACAAAAGCCTGGATTATTGAAGGATTTTATTGTTCGTGAGAAAGTAAAGTTCCTCCATGAAATTTAATATTTTAACTTACCACCATCATTTCCAGCGATTACTATGAAAAAATTACTCCTCATCACTTTTATGCTTTTTATGTCATTCACTCCCGTAAACAAGGAAGGAAAAAATGAAAGCTCACCACAAGTCAAAATCACAGGTCATGCCGGGTCTGTAATCGATGCTTGTATCGAAAAGCGGATCCTGGACAGGGATATTGAGATGCTCGTTGCGCCATTTGAACTGAAGGACGAAACCAGATGCTGGCAGATGGAATTCTGGGGTAAATGGATGCTCTCTGCTGTGGAGGCTTGGAAATACACCAAAAGTCCAGAGTTGATGACCAAAATGAAAGCAGCCGTAGACGGACTTATCGCCACGCAAATGCCCAATGGATATATTGGCAATTATGGCCCGGACACACAACTGACTGGATGGGATATCTGGGGCAGGAAGTATTGCCTGCTGGGACTTTTGCATTTCTATGAAATATCGGGTGATAAAAAGGCCCTGAACGCGGCTACCAAATCAGCTGATTATCTAATCGGCCAGGTGGGGCCTGGGAAAACAGACATTATCAGGACGGGATTTTACCGTGGTATGGCCAGTACTTCTATTCTTGAACCCATGGTCTATTTGTATAATCATACCCAAAACAAGCGCTACCTCGATTTTGCGAATCACATCGTGGCACAATGGGAATCGGAGGGCGGGCCGCAGCTTATCAGCAAAGCGGGGATACCTGTTAAGGATCGCTTTGCCGTTCCGGAAAACTGGTGGTCGTGGGAAAACGGTCAGAAAGCTTATGAAATGATGTCGTGCTATGATGGTCTTCTCGAACTTTATAAAGTCACCAAAAATCCAGACTATCTCAAAGCGGTCATAGCCACAGCCGACAATATTGTGGCCACAGAAATTAATATTGCTGGCTCAGGATCAGCCTTTGAGTGCTGGTATGGCACGGCTGACAAACAAAACCAGCCCACCTACCACACCATGGAAACCTGCGTCACCACTACCTGGATGAAGTTGTGCAATAAGCTACTCGACATGACCGCCGATGCGAAATACGCTGACCAGATCGAAAAGACCTTCTACAACGCGTTGATGGCATCCATGAAATATGACGCTTCTGAAATCGCCAAATACAGTCCGCTGGAAGGTGCGCGCATTGAAGGTGAAAACCAATGCAGTATGCCCATCAACTGCTGCAATGCCAATGGTCCGCGTGGTTTTGCCATGATTCCTGAGTATGCCGTGAAGTCGCTTGCTGATGGGATTTACATGAATTATTTCGGCTCGATGGAGGCGAAGCTTTCCAATGAAAATGCAGGGGAAATCAGCATTCGTGTGGAGAGTAATTACCCGGAATCAGCGAACATCAGGATATATGTAAACACGGAAAAGCCCGCAAATCTCCAGGTGTATCTGCGCATACCGGCGTGGAGCGAAAGGACGATAGTGAAAGTTAATGAGGAAACATTATCGGGCATTCAGCCGGGTACATATTGTGAACTAGCCAGGACATGGAAAAAAGGTGATTTTATTGATCTGGAACTGGATATGAGGGGCCGGGTGACCGAACTCCATAATTTCCAGGCTATACAGAGGGGGCCGGTGGTACTATCGCGTGACAGTCGTTTTGGCGATGGATTTGTGGACGAAACCGCCGTGATCCAGCAAAAGGACGGATTCGTGGAGCTTACTCCACTCGCTGAAAAACCCGCTCACATTTGGCTGGCTTTTACTGCACCGCTCGTCACGGGTACCGACTTAGAAGGGGAGGGTAAAAATCCAAAAGCCATCCGGTTTTGTGATTTTGCCAGTGCCGGCAACACCTGGGATCACAGCACTCGTTATCGCGTCTGGATTCCTAAGACATTGAATGTAATGAACAGGAAGTATGAGGGGTATTAGCCGTTGGAATGTGTAGCCTTATATTATGATACTAATCAACACTAGCGAGGAAGTTACTTCCCCATACATTCGCGCGAATTTGTCTCGCACGAAAGTAACTTTCGCGCGAGAAAGGGGCATGGATTATGAAATTCGATTCCTCCGCCTGAGGAGAAAGTCCACTCAGAAAAGCCATTTAAGGTTTATTTTACCTAAATTGTTGGAAATATGAACAATTTTTAATTCCGCCTATGAGAACGCTGCCCATACTTACTGATCCCGAATTCATACGACCTGAAAAATATGGCGTGTTTGATAGTTTTTGGCTCAAGCTCATCCGCGATGAGCGTGACCTGCCTTTCATTCACCTTACACTTCAGATAACCTTCGTCCTGGTGACACTTGGTGTTTTAATGTATATGCCCTTTATCCAAGGGTGGCTATGGTGGGTGGTAGCAGCTGCTTATTTCTATTTCAATAACCTGGTATTCAAGGGGCCTTTTGGCCTCATGTTGCATTGCACAAGTCACAGGCCATGGTTCAAACAGGAATATAAATTAGCGAACTATTACCTTCCCTGGTTTATCGGACTGTTTTTTGGCCAGACGCCGGAAACCTATGCCTGTCATCATATTGGCATGCACCACCGTGAAAACAACCTGGAGGGTGATCTGAGCTCTACGATGCATTATCAGCGTGATAGCTTTCGTGATTTCATGAGATATTACGTGAATTTCTTTGTCTGGGGAGTTATCCCGCTCGTGTGGTATTTCCGACAAAGAAAACAGTACAACCTGAGTTGGAAAGTAGTTCGCGGCGAAGTGTTTTTCATTTTGATGTGTGTGGGCTTGTGTTTCGTGAACTGGCAAGCCACTTTTATGGTGTTTATCCTGCCACTTTTACTTTCCCGCCTCATCATGATGATGGGCAACTGGGCCCAACACTCTTTTGTCGATGCGGCCGATCCGGGCAATGAATACAAAAACAGTATCACCTGCATCAATGCAAAATACAATAAAAAATGCTGGAACGACGGCTACCATATCAGTCACCACATCAGGCCGGCCATGCATTGGACGGAGCATCCCGCCCATTTGCGTAACAACGCCAAAGAATATGTTGCCAATAAGGCGCTCGTATTTGAAGGTATTGAATTCCTCTCCGTGTGGAAAAGCCTCATGGCCAAGAAATACGATTTTTTGGCAGACCACCTTGTGAATTTCGATGGAATTTTCAAAAGCAGGGAAGAAGCCATTGAGGTGATGAAGCAGCGGACCACGAAAATCCCTGTGCCAACTCCTTCTTAAGGCGATTGAATGTGTTAATCTCTTTTTCACGCAAAGGAAAATACGCAAAGCACATGCAGAAAGGCATATAAAAACTTAGCGTGCTCTGCGCCTTCTCGGCGATCTCTGCATGATTCATTTTCTGCGTAACGCTGGTTTTGGCACTTAGAAAAGTGCGGCTCAGCAGGACCTACTTCACCGCGAATTTGTCACTTAGGGATATCACCTTGCCATCCTTCGTGATTGCGTTGATGGTTACTACGTAATCGCCGCTGGCATCCGAAGCAAAAATACCTTGTGGAATATTCTTGATATCCATACCCGGAGCGCAGGGAATCCAGCAAAGCGTAGTTCGGTAATCCGGTGTGCGGCTGTTTTTGTCATTTGATGGCAAATAGTTGATTTCGGGCGATAGCATAGGAATCTGAACGCCGTCGTAGCGAAAAGTAAGCGTACCCGGATGAAGCGTGTACCCGTTTAAATTACCTTTATAGGTGGTATAATTCACAATGCCCTGGCAATCAATGGCCCCTTTGCCAAACCTCTGGTTTACAGTCTGTATTCTCTGGATTTTCAACGGATCGAGCGCGATGATTTCATCCGCATCAAAAACCGGAACGCCATCGAGCAGCATCAGGGGATTATCTTCGTAAACGATGTTTTTTTCAATATCGATCACCATGAAGTGAAATCCATCTTTGTTCTTACGCACATTCACCCCGGCAATGTATTCACGCATCACTTCCTCCATCACGATGAAACGTGTGTAATCATCGAGTATGTAAGAAGCATCGGGAGTAATATAAAACGCTGAGGAATCTATTTCAGTGATTGTCGGCTTTGAAGGATTGTATTTCTGATAGGCATTCACCACCTGCATTTGCTGGCTTTTTTCTATTAACCAGTCTGCCACGCTTTCACTCAGCGTAAATTCCGGCAAGGCCAAATCCATGTATTCCTGCGAATAAGGGTTGTCTATTTCAATGCGATAGGTGCTATCCCTCGTGTAATCGGTCTGGACAACAACTTCATTTTCACCATAAACCTTGTTTAGTTCGAAAGCCAATGATCCGTCGGACTTTGATTTCGATGCGAAGAAACGGGTGTTCCTGCCTGGGATGGATAGATACGCGATAATTCCATTTGTAGGGTTGCCGGATGCTTTATCAAAAACATATCCGGTGACCAGCATGCCTCGCGCTTCCGGAAGAAACATTTTGGCGGAGGTAGAATTAAATGACAGTGTGCCGGTTTTTACATTTGGATAGGCAATAAGTAGATTATTGACTTTGGTAGTAATATCCGAATCGCCACCATCAAAATATGCCCCAAGTCCATAGTGCGCTGCAATCGCATTTTTCAGGAGAATCCATTGGTGCATTGTTAAAGGAGTTGGCAGAAAATCTGGTGTTTTTTGCGAAATAGAAACGGACATCGCCGCGTGATCACCAGTTATGGACGCCTGAAGATTTTTCAGACTTAGTGTAACGGCCCCCCTCTTTTCAACAAATTCTGAGGCAATGATTTCCTCATCGGTTCTATAGGCAGAAGCTGGATTGTAGACTGCCCGTTGACTAATAAGTTTTGTATCATTGAATAAAGAAACATAGAAAACGCCAGCTGGCAGAGATGATTTACTGATATTCCAGTTGGAAGCTTCATTGCGGTTTATATTGTTTTTTGTGTCCAATACGGTTGCCTCCAGGTGTACCATCATGTGCAATGGTGAATTTATGGTATTTGCTTTTTCGTTTATCGATATTTCAAATGACGTTGCTTTTTCAGTCACCTGAAGTGAAAGCCCGCCTGGTGAAACTTTTGGAAGCGCGTGAAAAGTTGTGGAACTGTCAGGAAGTATCATCCGCGCAACATATTGTTTACCTGCTTCAGGTGTAAATTGAAAATTTCCCATGCCATTTTTGGAAGGCCTAAAAGTTACAATCACCGAGCTGTCGGGCGCAATCAACTCACCGGTAAAGTCAAGCGGATGGCCAAGGGCGGATTTCCCGTCGAACACCACATTGGCGGGTATTTCATCAATAAGTTGATCTCCTTCCGGGAAGAAGGATAATGTTGGTGGTGCATCTATTGGGATGGTGAGTGCCGGTAATTTCCTGAATGGATTTATGATGGTTATCACGGAATGAAAAAATGATTCAGGCCCATAGTTTCTCATCCAGCGTGTGTATCCTCGCAACACCACATAGCCCGATGCTACAGTGGTCGGTATATAAATTTCACCGCTGCCCAACCCGTTTTCCAATTCGATTCGGGCGGTGAGGATCGTATTCTTTTTACTATCGACAATATCGGCATAAGCAACACGGCTGAGCCCGGTAGGCTGCTGCGTAAGTGCGTTGAGACAATATAAGGAGAGCTTTATGGTTTCTCCGGTAAGGTAATAGTTTTTGTCGGTATGGATAAAAACCGATTCCTGATAGTTTTCTTCATAGAAAGATTTCACCACATGCTCCTGAACGGATGACTGACAAAACGCTGAAAAACTGAAGATAAAAAATAGAAACAAAGCTGGAATTTTGATCATATTCTAGTGCTTATTGCCAAAAATCAGGTTTTTTATTAGTTCCCGCCAGTGTGCAATCGATACACGAGGGATATGACATATGGTACCCAATCATAAATTCATAATTAATCAACATATAGCCAAATAGCATCATTTGGGGGATCATATTAGCTTGTACTATCGAGTCGGTGCACATGATGTAAGGGTTCGGAACATCTATTCCGGGCAGGTCGTTGCGATTAATATAAATCCGCTGCTGCTCCACTGATGAGGCATCGAAGTAGCCAATTACCAGCTCCTTGTCATCGGTGGTATTATGAATGTTTCCTACCACGGCACTAGGTTGCGGATCAAATAGAGTTCCAAGGTTTTCCGTGCTTTTTTGCAACTCTTTCCAATAGTTATATGATGCCTCACTAAGCGAATATTGTTTCACGTTGATGCTGTATTTCCATCGCAGGCGGTCAGTTTCATTCGTTACAAATACCAGCGGAAACTTTTGGACCCTGTCGTCGTTGAGCGATTTGGTTGAAAAAATATCGATGGAGGAGGATTTGCCATTTTTCCAGCAAGTATTAATGTCTTCTGTTCTGTCCAAGATGGCGCCATTGTCCCAGTAAATAGTAGAATAGTAAGGCGTAAAGAAAATCCATGTTTCATCCCATTCCCACCTGTAATAATGTGTTTTATTTTCCGGATCATGGGTATTCACATAGACTTGCGCTCCATCAACACCTGCCCATGGGCGTTTTTCATAGTCAAAACCCACCTCGTCAATGGGAGGTGTTTCACGCATAACCACCGGTTCTGAGGCATATTGCCTTCCATTTGCTGTGCTGATTAGCAAGCGGTATGTTTCACCTACCTGGCCGGGAATAAGATCGTAGGAATTATATACACCGGGCTTTTTCTCATATAAATCATATAACTCCCCGCTGCCCGATTCCAGCCTTATATTGGCAAACTGCTCGGGCAAAAATGAGTTGGTGTCGATGGGTACTGACCGTGACAGTCGTACTTCAAAGGGCTCAGTTCCCCCAGAAAATAAGGCATCAACGACCAACAAGTTTTCATACCCCTGACGCGATGGTTCAAATTCTTCAACACAATTGCTGTATAAAATCATGAGAAGGATGATGTAGAAAAATACCTTTCTGTTTTCCATCAGAATCTGAAATTATAAGTGATTGTTGGGATGGCCTCTGCAAATATGGAAAGCTGGTATCCTTTTACTTTTCCATCCTTCGATACAAAATATACCGAATAGGCATTGTTGCGTCCGGTGAGATTATAGACAGCAAATGTCCATGAACTATGATTCAATTTGTGCACTTTATGATTTCCTTCTATATTGATAGAAAGATCCAGCCTGATATAGTCGGGAATTCTAAATTGGTTTCTGTCGGAATAATGCAATCGCGGTGATCCATTGTAATAATACTTCGCTACAGGGTAAGTAATGGGCCTGCCGGTACTATATGCGAAATTGGTTGATACGGCAAACCGTCTGGAAAATTTCCAATTGGCCAGAACGTTCACCGAATGAGGTTTGTCGTAACTGGCAGGGAAGAAATCTCCGTTGTTGATTATTTCCGATGGAAAATCTCCCTCCACCTGAATCAATGCACGGGAATACGTGTAGTTAACCCAGCCGTTTAGTTTACCGGTGTTCTTGCGCAGCATAAATTCCAATCCATACGACTTTCCGAATCCGTTAATAATGTCGGTTTCAAGAGTTTCGTTCAATATAAGTTTGGCGCCACTCTTAAAATCCAGCAGATCATCGATGGTTTTATAGTAACCCTCAATGGATCCTTCGATGGTGTTATTGACGAAGTTCCTGTAATAACCCAGCGAAATCTGGTCACCGACCTGCGGTCTTACATAAGTATCGCTCAATTTCCAGATATCGGTAGGTGAAATGGAGGTGGTGTTCGACAACATATGTATGTATTGACGCATCTTGTTGTAGCTCAGCTTTAGGGAATGCATATTGCTCAGGGCGTATTTGGCGGACAAGCGCAACTCCGGCCCGTGATAAGTTTGAATCACCTCACCATCACCGTATGTAGTCTCACCTGTAATTGAACTTTCTTCCAGCGGGCTATTCGGAGCGTAGTTATTCACCGTTTTAGGACCCAGATACTGGTACATGGAATAGCGAAGTCCAACATACAGCGAAATGCGTCTGCTGATTTCATACTTATCACCGAGATAGATGGCCGATTCCAATCCTTGCTCCTGCTCAAGCAGCACAGGACTTACCAGCGAACTTTCGCCACGCGGAACTATAGTGCCCGGATCGAGCTCGTAATTCATCGTGCTGATACCAAAATCGATTTTATGTTTTGAGTTTGGGAAGTAGCTGAAGTCAATTTTCCCTCCGAGGTTTTTAATGGAGTAGGTCATGTCGAACGCATTGGCTTCATTGGCTTCGCTGAAGATCTGGTAGCTATAAGCGCTATAAATACCGGAGAAAACGCCGTATAACTTATTGTTGAAAATGTGTTTCCATTGTACAGAAGCATTTTTATTGGAATAGCTATACGTGGTGTCGGAATTGAGCCTGAACTGGTCATCGCTGTAGTAACCCGCAGCGTATATGGAGTTTTTATCATTTAATTCATAGGTAATCTTTCCGTAAAGGTCATAAAAAGAGGCACTGCTATTCTTTATCGCCGGGTTGGGCATTTGATGCAATAACCAGTTGGAATAGGTGCTTCTGCCACCGACAATGTAGGACAGTTTATCTTTGATGATGGGCCCTTCGAAGGTAAGTCTGGCTGTAACCGGACTAATACCACCACTTCCCACGAATTTTCGGTTATTGCCATCTTTGGCCTGAACATCGAAAACTGAGGATATCCTGCCACCGTACTGCGCCTCGATACCTCCCTTGTAGAGTTCAACACTCTTTATAATGTCCGGATTGAAGGAGCTGAAAAAGCCGAAAAAGTGGGTAGGGTTGTAGATCGGTGCATCATTGAGCAACATCAGGTTTTGATCGGCAGTGCCACCGCGAACATTTATGCCGTTTGCTCCTTCACCAACTGATTGCACCCCTGGCAGAGTGAGCGCTATCCGCAGTACATCCACTTCGCCGAGTATCGGCGGGACTTTCTTCATGGCCTGGGCGTCTAATTTTTCCAGGCCCATTTGCATGCCTGCCACATTCACATCCTTTTCTGACTCGATGATCACTTCCTTTAGCGGTATCACATCCTCCACCATCTCGATGTTGAGTTTGCCATCGTTGTATAATATGACTTGCCGCTTGGTATCCTTATAGCCGATATTGCGAAGCAACAACTCATGACGTCCTTTGGGGATGGACAGTGAATAGTAGCCGAACTGGTCAGATGCGACACCAATTCTTGGAGATTCGATATAAATTAATGCGCCAATAAGTGGCTCGCCTGTGTCGCTGTCTTTGATTATACCCGCGATATTGCCATACTCACCCGAAGTAATTGCGGTTTTTCGGCCAATTTCGAATAGCGTGTTTTC